>URTG01000053.1 GCA_900550705.1 uncultured Eubacteriales bacterium
GGGGGTGGAAATGCGAATATGACCTTCGGGTTTCCCTTACCTGGGATATTTCGGCACTACGAAAACGGCCCGCCTCAGATGAGGCGGGCCGTCTGCTTGTCGAAAAGCGGCTCTGTTCCAGTGGAGCGTGCCGAGAAGCGCTCGGCCTTTGCTGCACTGTGCTTGCCTGAGGAGCTTTACTTTTGACCGGGGATGGGGATGTCCTTCACGTCGAAATAGGTTTTCAGCGAGATGGAGGTGTGGGAGTTGCCGAACTGCTTGATGGCGGTCAGCAGCGTCTCCAGCTCCTGCGTCCCTTGGACCGCAAAGCGCAGGATGGCGTTAAACTCGCCGATCACATGGAAGTGGCTGATGATGGCGGGGTTTTCCTCACAGAACTTGCAGAAGCCGTTGTACTTGTCCGGCTCCGGGGCTACCATGATGAAGCCCGTCATGTTGCAGTTCAGCCGTTCGCGGTCCACATCCACGCGGTAGCTGCGGATCACGCCCTGCTCCTCCAGGCGGCGGGTACGCTCCGACACGGCGGGGGCGGTGAGACCCACCTGGTCGCCGATGCTTTTCAGCGTCGCCCGGCTGTCCCGTTGCAGAATGTTGAGAATTTGATAATCGGTTCGGTCCATATCGGTAATACTCCTCTCATGCGCTCCGCGGGTTTAAGCGATGACCGCACCCTTCTTGATGACCGTCTTGGCCAGGTTGCTGCCCACGCGGTAGCAGATATAGTCCAGATCGGGGGCGTCCCAGATCACCAGGTCGCCCTGCTTGCCGGCCTCCACAGAACCCACCTTGTCCGCCATGTCGATGGCGGCCGCGCCGTTCAGGGTCACGGCGGTAAGGACCTCCTCGGGGGTCAGCTTATACTTCAGGCAGCCCAGGTTGATGACGAACTGCAGGTTCAGGCAGGGGCAGGAGCCGGGGTTGAAGTCGGTGGCCATCGCCACGGCCACGCCGGCGTTCACCATGTCCCGGGCGGGGGCGAAGGTGGCACCCAGGTTGAAGCTGGTGGCGGGCAGCAGGCAGGCGATGGTGCCGCCCTTGGCCATGCTGGCAATGCCCTCGGGGGGGCAGACGATCAGGTGCTCGGCGGAGATCGCGCCGATCTCACCGGCCAGCTGAGAGCCGCCGATGGCCTCGATCTCGTCGGCGTGGATCTTGGGCCTCAGACCGTACTTCAGACCGGCCTCCAGCACCTGGCGGGACTCCTCCACGGTGAAGGTATCGGCCTCGCAGAACACGTCGCAGAACTTGGCGATGCCCTGCTCCTTGACCTTGGGCATCATCTCCTCGCACACCAGGCGGATGTACTCGGCGCGGTTGGCCTTATACTCGGCGGGCACCAGGTGGGCGCCCATGAAGGTGGCGACCATGTCCACAGGCAGGCGGTCGTTCAAATCCTTGATGACCTGAAGGGCCTTCAGCTCGTGGTCGGTGGCCAGGCCGTAGCCGCTCTTGGCCTCTACGGTGGTGACGCCGAAGCCCATCATCTCCTTCAGGGCCTTCTCGGCCTTGGCGGCCAGCTCCTCCTCGGTGGCCTGACGGGTGGCGTTGGTGGTGGACTGGATGCCGCCGCCGGCGTTCTGGATCTCCAGATAGGTCTTGCCGTGGAGCTTCATGCCCAGCTCGTTCTGCCGCCAGCCGCCGAAGATCAGGTGGGTGTGGGCATCCACCAGGCCGGGGGTGACCAGGTTGCCCTCGGCGTCGATGACCTTGGCGTCGGCCACCTCGGGGGCAGCACCGGTGCCCACCTGGGCGATCATGCCGTCTTCCACCAGGACCCAGGCGTCCTTGGTGATCTGAATGTCGCCCTGCTCGGCACCCTTCTTGGCGGTCTTACCGGTGGGGGTGGCCAGCATTCCGATGTTCTTGACCAGTAAACGGTTCATGTTGTTATCGTCCTTTCTAAAGCAGAATGGCTCTGCTTCTTTACATTATAAAGCCCATGTATAGAAAACCATATTTTCCGGGCTTTGTCAAGGTTAAAAAAGGGGGCGTGGAACCACGCCCCCTTTTCAGGTATTGTCAGTTATTCGGAGCTTAGCCCTTCATGGTCTTCACAGCCTCGGCAACGACAGCGTCGTCAGCCACATAAGGCATGGTGATGTGATCCTGACCCTTGTACAGCTCGTTGTACTCGGCAACGGTGCTCAGGGCGTTCTCGTTGCGAGCCCAAGCGCGGCGGGAAACGCCGATCATGGTGTCCCAAGGCATAGCCATCTTCAGGATGGTGTCGACGCGCTCAGAGCCGTCCAGAACCATGCCGAAGCCGCCGTTGATGGAGTTGCCGATACCGGTGCCGCCGCCGTTGTGCAGAGCGATGTAGCTCATGCCGCGGGCCGCGTTGCCAGCGTAGCACTGGGTAGCCATCTCAGCCATGATGTTGGAGCCGTCCTTGATGTTGGAGGTCTCACGGAAGGGGGCGTCGGTTCCGCCGGTATCGTGGTGGTCACGGCCAAGGATAACGGGACCGATCTCGCCGTTGCGGACCATCTCGTTGAACTTCAGGGCCAGGTTCATACGGCCCATGGCATCCTGATACAGGATACGGCACTGGGTACCGACGACCAGCTTGTTCTTCTCCGCGTCACGGACCCAGACATAGTTGTCATAGTCCTGATAGCGGCGGTTGTGGGCCTTGATATACTCGGCAGCGGCCATATCGGTCTTGTGCAGGTCCTCGGGGTTCCGGGACAGGCAGCACCAACGGAAGGGGCCATAGCCGAAGTCGAACAGGCAGGGACCCAGGATGTCTTCCACGTAGGAGGGGAAGACGAAGCCGTCCAGGTCGTTCTCGCCGTTCTTGCAGATGCTCTTGATGCCGGTGTCGTACACGGCCTTCAGGAAGCTGTTGCCGTAGTCGAAGAAGTAGGTGCCCTTCTCGTGCAGCTTGCAGATCATCTCATAGTGATGCTGCAGGGTCTTGTTGACCAGCTCAACGAACTTCTCGGGGTCCTTGTCCAGCATCTCGGTGCGCTCCTCGAAGGTCAGGCCCTGGGGGCAGTAGCCGCCGTCATAGGGGACGTGGCAGGAGGTCTGGTCGGACAGCAGATCGACGTGGATGTTGTTGTTGTACAGGTACTCCAGCAGGTCCACGATGTTGCCGTGATAGGCGACAGCGCAGGGCTTCTTGGCGTCCATGTGCTCCTTGGCGATCTTCCAGGCCTCCTCCAGGCTGCCGGTGCGGTGGCTGACCCAGCCCTGGGTGTAACGGGTCTCGATCCGGGAGTCGTCCACCTCGGCGATGATGGAAGCGGCGCCGGCGATCTCAGCGGCCTTGCCCTGAGCGCCGGACATACCGCCCAGACCGGCGGAGACGAACAGACGGCCGGCCAGGTTGCCATCCTGAGGAATGCCCAGCTTCAGACGGCCGGCGTTCAGCAGGGTGTTGAAGGTGCCGTGCACGATGCCCTGAGGACCGATGTACATCCAGCCGCCGGCGGTCATCTGGCCGTAGTTGGCGACGCCCAGAGCGGCAGCGCGGTTGAAGTTCTTCTGGTCATCGAAGGTGCCGACCATCAGGCCGTTGGAGATGATGACACGGGGAGCCATCTTGTGGCTGTGGAACAGGCCCATGGGGTGACCGGACATCACAACCAGAGTCTGCTCGTCGGTCATGATCTCCAGGTACTTCTTGATCAGGCGGTACTGCATCCAGTTCTGGCAGACCTGACCGGTCTCACCGTAGGTGACCAGCTCATAGGGATACAGGGCGATGTCGAAGTCCAGGTTGTTGTCGATCATGACCTGGATGGCGCGGCCCTCAATGCACTGGCTCTTGTACTCGTCGATAGGCTTGCCGTACAGCTTGCCCTCGGGACGGAAGCGGTAGCCATAAATACGGCCATGCTCCTCCAGCTCCTGAGCGAACTCCTTCGCCATCTGGGCGTGGTGGTCAGGATGGATATAACGCAGCGCGTTCTTGATGGCCAGAGCCTTATCGGCCTCAGTCAGGTGAGACTCACGGCGAGGCGCGCGGCGGTAGCTGGGATCGAACTTCGGATACTCGGGAAGATCGTAATCCAGCTTGATGGTCATTGCATCGTCAATGTTGATGTTGCTGATCATGTTGATTACCCCCATTTGTTAATTTTTTCTCATTGTAGGACGTGTTTTATAAATCAAAACCGCCCTTCAGACAATCACATTTTAACCGATATTCCCAAAAAAGGAAAGTACCGATATTATATATTTGACATACCGGAAAAGTATGTGTAAAATGTCAGTAGTATTTTTCAGGTGCGGCAAGGCTTTCCGCTCCTTTCCCCCTTTTGGTATTGTGCATTGTCACCATAGATTTTTTCCCGTTTCTTCCGTGAAAAAGGACGATTTTCTTTCATGTAGTAGCGAGGTACATTGTATGAATTTCAGACAGCTAGAGTATTTTGTGGCCGTAGCCGACGCAAAAAGTATATCGAAGGCCGCCCGGGACCTTCACGTCGCCCAGCCCCCGGTGAGCCGGCAGATCGCCATGCTGGAGGACGATCTGGGAGCCTGCCTGTTCCTGCGGAACAACAAGGGCATCGAGCTTACCGAGGCCGGCCAGTGCCTCTACCAGCAGGCCCAGCAGATGTTCCAGAGCCTGCGGATGATGACCGACAGCGTGAAGGACGTGGCCGCCGGCATCCGGGGCCAGCTGAAGATCGGCATCGTCTATTCCGACGTTCCCGTGGTGCTGGAGCACCTGCGGGAGTATCACGAGCAGTATCCCCAGGTGGAGCTGTACATCCGTCTGGGCTCCCCCAAGGATCTGCTGGACGACCTGAACCGGGGGGAGCTGCACCTGCTGTTCCTCCGCAGCCAGAGCGAGGACTCCCCCGGTCTCCGGGTCCATGTGCTGGGGGAGGACCCCCTGGAGCTGGTGATGTGCGAGGAGCTGGACCCCACCCCCGGCGAGCCCGACGTGCCCATCCAGGCGCTGAAGACCACCCCCATGTGCCTGCTCCGCAGCGACGATCTGTGGAACTACGGCAGGTCTCTGCTGGGGGAGTGCCAGCGGGAGGGCTTCTCCCCCAACATCGTCTGCCAGTGCTACGACACCCCGATGGCCATGCAGATGGTCCGGGCGGGCTTCGGCATCAGCTATCTGCCCCGGTCCATCATCGCCACCCAGCCCAATTCCGGCCTGTACTCCAAGCCCGTCCGGGGGCTGGACGCCAAGTCCTACCCCATCCTCACCTGGAGCAATAACCTCTATTATGCAAACTGCGTCCAGCAGTTCATCGACCTGGCCAAATCCTCCTGGTACCACTGGATGCCGGACGGCGGCTCCCGGCGGCAGCACGCCTGAAGAAAAGTGTGCTGACTGCGAAAAATCACCTGATATTTTTCAGGACTTCGTCAGGCTGTTTCAGCATCGACTTCTCGTGCGATGATTTTTTGTGCTTTTAGTTAAAAATTTTAATTCAGAATCCGCAAAAGCCTTTGCGTTGGGAATTGCAAGTTTGGCCATTTTCTGTTAAAATGTAAAAGTAATCGGAGCGGTCACACAGATACCGTCCGCCGCCCTTCTCCGGACGTTCGTTCGTCCGGCGCTGCCGCGGCACGCTGTGCACTCCGCTCAGAAATTGTATTTCTATATTATATGAAAGTGGAGGAACTTAAAATGGCAAAGCTTGTAGAGTGCATCCCCAATTTCAGCTGCAGCAAGGAGAAGGACGAGGCTACTTACAACGCCCTGGTCGAGACCGCCAAGAGCGTGCCCGGCTGCACCCTGTTTGACGCCCAGACCGACGGCAACCACAACCGCTGCGTCTTCACTCTGATCGGCTCTCCTGAGGCCATCGAGGAGGTCGCCTTCCAGCTGACCAAGGTCGCCACCGAGCGCATCGACATGAACCACCACAAGGGCGAGCACAAGCGCATGGGCGCTACCGATGTTATCCCCCTGGTTCCCCAGTCCAAGGACGTGTCCGTCGAGGATTGCGTTGAGATGTCCAAGCGTCTGGGCCAGCGCATCTGGAACGAGCTGAAGGTTCCCTCCTTCCTGTATGAGGACTCCGCCACCCGTCCCGAGCGCCGCAACCTGGCCACCTGCCGCAAGGGCGAGTTCGAGGGTATGCCCGAGAAGCTGCTGCAGGAGGACTGGGCTCCCGACTTCGGCGAGCGCAAGATCCACCCCACTGCCGGTATCGTGGCCATCGGCGCCCGTATGCCTCTGGTCGCCTTCAACGTGAATCTGGCTACCTCCGATGTTGAGATCGCCAAGAAGATCGCCAAGGTCATCCGTGGCTCCTCCGGCGGCTTCCGCAGCTGCAAGGCCATGGGCTTCATGATGGAGGACCGCGGCATCGCTCAGGTCTCCATGAACATGGTCAACTATGAGGACACCCCCCTGTACGTCACCTACGAGATGATCAAGGCCCTGGCTGAGCGCTACGGCACCTATGTTCTGGACAGCGAGATCGTCGGCCTGACCCCCGCCAAGGCCATGATCGACTGCGCCGAGTTCTATCTGAAGGCGCGCGACTTCGACTGCCACAACCAGATCATGGAGTACCACCTGCTGGATATGCAGGGCTAAGCTGCACACGCAGTAATTGAAGCTTCTGATTTTTCCCAGCGCCCCGCTTCTCCTGTGAGGAGCGGGGACCGCCGGGTTTTTTTCAAAGATCAGGCGCTATGAAAAGGAGAACATTCAACATGAAGAAATTAGCCGAACTGACTACGACTGAGTTTGTTGACCTGCTGGCCTCCGACGCTCCCGCCCCCGGCGGCGGCTCCGCCGCTGCTCTGGAGGGCGCTCTGGGTGCCGCTCTGTCCGCCATGGTCTGTGGCCTGACCACCGTTGGCAAGAGCAAGGAGAAGTACGCCGACTACCAGGAGTTCGTCGTGGAGAGCGAGAAGAAGCTGACCGAGCTGAAGGTCGCCTTCGTCGACGTGATGGACCGCGACACCGAGGCGTTCAACGTCGTCAGCGCCGCCTTTGGTATGCCCAAGGCCACCGACGAGGAGAAGGCCGCCCGCTCCGCCGCCATCCAGAAGGGCCTGGAGGGCTGCACCGCCACTCCCTTTGAGATGATGGAGCTGAGCTGCAAGGCTCTGGAGATGACCCACGAGCTGCTGGGCAAGACCAACGACAGCGCCGCCAGCGACCTGGGCGTTGCCGCCCTGTCCCTGCGCGCC
The DNA here is from genome assembly GCA_900550705.1 of uncultured Eubacteriales bacterium. Lineage (GTDB taxonomy): Bacteria > Bacillota > Clostridia > Oscillospirales > Oscillospiraceae > Lawsonibacter. The sequence goes on from URTG01000053.1 coordinate 7,120, forward strand.
GGCATCCAGGGTGCCTGGCTGAACGTCCTGATCAACATCGGCAGCCTGAAGAACAAGGATCTGGCCGCCGACTACAAGAAGAAGGGCGAGGAGATGCTGGCCAAGGCTCTGCCCCTGGCTGACGCCATCTACGAGAACGTTCTGAGCCAGATGTAATCTGCTCTGTGCCGGACGCGCCTTTGTGCCGTCCGGCACTCATCCTGTTTCCCCGTTTTTGATCGGTTCGATTTGGAACATATCACAGTCCTCCGCTCCCGTTTTCCCGCTATCCAGGAAACGGCGGAGCCGGAGTTCCTGACAGAGTAGGCCCAGTGTGTCAAGTGTCACCGGATGGGAGGTTGCCGGTGAACGAAGGGATTTCCCGCCATACTGCCGCCGCATCCGCTGCCATGGGGAGTTCTGCTCCTTTCATGGCAACACGCCGTGAAAGGAGCTTTTGTCTTATTATGAAGTCCACCAAGGTCCAGTTTCTCTGCCGGGTGGCCCTGCTTGTGGCCGCCTATTTCGTGCTCAGCATTACGCTGACCATCAAGACCGGCAATCTGGAGATCACCTTCAAGTCCCTGCCCGTTGTCGCGGGCGCACTGCTGTTCGGCCCTGCCGCCGGCGGCATCATCGCTTTTCTGGGCGAGCTGCTCAGCCAGCTCATGGGGCCTTACGGCCTGATGCCCACCACCGTTCTCTGGCTGCTGCCCCCTCTGGCCCGTGGCCTGTTTGTGGGCGCGGTGGCCGCCCGGCTGTGGAAGACCGGCCGCCCCCTGGAGACCCGCCCTGCGGTCTGCTACGGCGTGTGTCTGCTGGGCTCTCTGCTCACCAGCTGCGTCACCACGCTGTGCCTGTGGGCTGACAGCGTGATTTACCACTACTACTCCTTCGCCTTCGTCTTCGGCAGCGCGCTGATCCGCTTCGGCAAGGAGATCGTTGTCACCGCCATCATCACCACCCTGGCCATCCCCCTGGTCCATCTGCTGCGCCGGTCCGGCCTGGCAGGCTCTGCGGCCTGACGGCAGGCGGATCACTCTGAAATTATGAATTGAAAGGAAGCTTTGTTATGGAATGGAAATTGTTGACCCGGGACGAATATCTCACCACCCTGTGGTCCGGCGGGACCACCACTCAGCTGGCCATCGCCCCCGAGGGCGCGGTATACGCCGACCGTGATTTTCTGTGGCGTCTCAGCTCTGCCAAGGTAGAGGACGAGCATTCCGACTTCACCCCGCTTCCTGACTATAAGCGCCTGATCTCCATCCTCCACGGCGAGCTGGAGCTGAAGATCGACAACGGCGCCCGCTTCCCCCTGGCCCCGCTCACCGTCTGCTCCTTCGACGGCGGTGTGCCCGTGGAGTCCTGGGGCAAGTGCACCGACTTTAACCTGATGCTGCGGAAGGACCGCTGCCAGGGCAGCGCCCAGTCTCTGGTCCTGTCCGCCGGTGCCTCCTGCGACTGGACCGCCGCCGTGCCCGCGCCACAGAGCTTTACGCACTGCACCGTCGCCCTGTACTGCGTCAGCGGCGATGTGACCGTGGCCGGTCAGACCGCCAAGACCGACGAGATGCTGCTCTGCCGCCAGGCCGATTGCAGCGCCATCCATCTGGAGACCAAAAACGGGGCCGCCATCATGGCCGCCGTCATTCATTATTGATTTTCGCTTCGCCCCGGAAGACCGCCCTCTGCGCGGCGGGGGCGGGAAAGGAGGCATGGCCCATGACTGGCCAGGAAGCTGTTGAGCTTATTCATCAGGAGGCTTGGACCGGGCGCACCCCGGGGCTGAGCCGCACCACCGAGCTGCTCCGCCGGGTGGGCGACCCCCATAAGAAGCTGCGCTTTGTCCATATCACCGGCACCAATGGAAAGGGTTCTACGGCGGCCATGGTCGCTTCGGTGCTCATCCAGTCCGGCCGGAAGACCGGTCTGTATACCTCCCCCCACCTGTGGCGCTTTCACGAGCGCTTTCAGGTCAACGGTCAGCCCATTCCCGACGACACCCTGGGCCGCATTGCCGAGCAGGTGATCCAGGCCGCCCGGGGCATGGAGGACCCCGCCACGGAGTTCGAGCTGATGACCGCCGTGGGGATGCTGTACTTCGCCGAGACCCAGTGCGACATCGTGGTGCTGGAGGTGGGCCTGGGCGGCCGCCTGGACTCCACCAACGTGATCCCCGCCCCCCAGGTGGCGGTCATCACCAACATCGGCCTGGAGCACACCCAGGAGCTGGGCGATACCTGCGCCAAGATCGCCAAGGAAAAGGCGGGCATCATCAAGCCCGGGTGCAGCGTAGTCCTCTATCACCAGGGCAGCGACGTGGAGGAGGTGGTCCGGGCCGTCTGTCAGGAGCAGAACGCCGACCTGACCATCACCGCCCCCCAGTCTCTGGCCGTGCTCACCTCCGACCGGGACGGGCAGACCTTCCTCTATCGGGGACAGGGTCCCTTCCACATCGGTCTGCTGGGCGAGTATCAGGTGTGCAACGCCACCACCGCCATCGAGATCTGCTGGGCCCTCCGCCGCAACGGCTGGCCCATCCCCGACGCGGCGCTGGCCGCCGGTCTGTCCCAGGCCAAGTGGCCCGCCCGCATGGAGCTGGTCCGCCGAAGCCCCGACGTGATCCTGGACGGCGGCCACAACCCCCAGTGCATGGAGGCCATCGCCGAGAGCCTGGGCAAGCTCTACCCGGGCAAAAAGGTGTGGTTCCTCACCGGCGTTCTGGCCGACAAGGACTACCCCGCCATGTTCCGGAATATCCTGCCCATCGCCAAGGGCTTTGTCACCATCACCCCCGACAGCCCCCGTGCCCTGTCCGACCAGGACCTGGCGGACTATCTCCGCGCCCAGGGCTGCGAGGCCGTGCCCTGTGACAACAACCAGCAGGGCGTGGACACCGTGCTGAAGCTGGCCGGGCCGGAGGATGTGGTGTGCATCACCGGGTCCCTGTACATGATCGGCGAGGTCCGGCATCAGCTGGGGCTGTGCTGAATCTACTAAAAAGAAACCTCTCCACCGCAGAACGAACTGCGGTGGAGAGGTTTTGCTTTTGGGGGATTGTTTCGCCTGCGGGCGAGGTACTTTCCAGTGATGGAAAGTACCCGACGTCGGGTCAAAGTCCATTCCGCAAGGAACACCCTGCCAGCAGGGTATTCCTTGCTGCATTCCCTTGCCCCTCCTTCTCCCACACTGACCCGCTTCGCTGGGCTCAGTGCGGGGC
>URTG01000054.1 GCA_900550705.1 uncultured Eubacteriales bacterium
TATCCAATTCCTTCCCCGAAGGGTGCCCACGGAACTCGCGTTCCGTGGGACGGTGGTAGCGGCACCTGGATTTGAACCGGGGACACTGCGGGTATGAACCGCATGCTCTAGCCAACTGAGCTATGCCGCCATGTGTTTGCCTCTTGCAGAGGACAAGGGATAGTATAGCGGATCATGTCCCATTTGTCAACAGAAAATCGAAAATTTTTCGAAAAAGTTTTTGGAGGGCGGTCCGGTGAGGGACCGCCCCATGTACTCAGCCGTTAAAATGCGTCCGGTAGTCCTCCATGCGCTGGGCGAACAGCTTGCCGCAGGAGGGCGGGGTGTAGGTGATGGCGCTGGCCCCGGCCTGGATGGTGCGGAGGATGCTGGCCTGGGTGGGGCCGCCGGTGGCGATGATGGGCACGTCGGGGAAGGAGCGGCGGATGTGGGCGACGATCTCCGGGGTGCCGGCTGCGCCGGAGACGTTGAGAATGTCCGCTCCGGCGGCCAGACGGCCGGCGATGTCCATCTGGCTGGAGACGATGGTGGCGATCACCGGGATGTCCACCACCTGCTTGATCTGGGCGATGGTCTCGTCGGTGATGGGGGCGTTGACCACCACGCCGTAGGCCCCCTGGTGCTCAGCGTACTCCGCCAGGCGGACGGACCGTGCTCCGTTGGTCACGCCGCCGCCCACGCCCACGAACACCGGGGCGTCCGCCACGCTGATGATGGCCTGGGTGATGGAGGGCTGCGGGGTGAAGGGGTACACGGCGATGATGGCGTCGGCATCCACGTTCTTGATGATGGCCACGTCGGTGGAGAAGACCAGCGATTTCACCAGCCGGCCGAAAATGCGGATGCCGGAGCACTGGGTGATGCAGTGGGGCACGTTGAGCAGATGGCTCCGCAGCGTTCCGTTATAAGTAGGGATCAGGGTCATAGGCGGGGCTCCTTTCCGAATGGCCGCTCCGTCGAATCCCGAGGAACCGGCCGAGATTTTGATTTTGTACTTGTTATTATACCACAAGCAAATGGAAAAATATGTTAAGATTCTGTGTCGAAATCAGGCCCGGCGCAAATTTTTGCGCCGGGCCTAATCGAATACAAATTGTATATTTTATTTGAAATACTCCGCGCCGGACTCGAACAGAGGCTGGTGCTTCTCGCCGGGGATGTTCACACCGACGAAGGGACCGCGGCGCTCCAGATGGCCCATCTTGCCGAAGACGCGGCCGTCGGGGGAGAAGATACCCTCGATGGCCTCCAGGGAGCCGTTGGGGTTCACGTCGATATCCATGGAGGGGTTGCCCTGGCCGTCTACATACTGGGTCGCGACCTGGCCGTTGGCGATGAGCTGATCCAGCACCGCCTGGGGGGCCACAAAGCGGCCCTCGCCGTGGGAGATGGGCAGGGTGTGCAGATCGCCCACGTTGGACTTCAGCATCCAGGGGGACTGGACGCTGGCCACCCGGGTGGTGACGTAGCGGCTCTGGTGGCGGCCGATGAGGTTATAGGTCAGGGTGGGGCACTGGTCGTCCATGGGACGGATCTCGCCGTAGGGCGCCAGACCCAGCTTCACCAGGGCCTGGAAGCCGTTGCAGATGCCCAGCATCAGGCCGTCCCGGTTCTTCAGCAGGTCCATAATGGCGTCAGACAGGGCGGGGGAGCGGAGGAAGGAGGCGATGAACTTGCCGGAGCCCTCGGGCTCGTCGCCGCCGGAGAAGCCGCCGGGGAGAATGACCATCTGGCTTCTGCGGATGGCGGCCTCCAGGGCCTGGGCGGACTGAGACAGGAAGTCGGTGGTCAGGTTGCGGACCACGATGATCTCCGGGTCGATGCCCGCGCGGAGACAGGCCTGGGCGGTGTCGTACTCGCAGTTGGTGCCGGGGAAGACGGGGATGACCGCCTTGGGCTGGGCCACCTTGTGCTTGCACACGGCGGGGGAGCGCTTGTCCCAGGACAGGGGGGCCACGGACTCAGAGGTGCCGGCGTGGGTGGGATAGACCTGCTCCAGCACGTTCTCGTTCCGCTCCATCAGCTCCTGGACGGACACGGCCTCGCCGGGCAGGGCGATGTAGGGCGCCTCGGTGGTCTCGCCGATGCGGGTGGCGCAGGGGAGGTTGACCTCCTCGCTCAGCTCGGCCACGATGGCACCGGGCTGGGCGGCATACCAGGCCACGTCCTCCAGACCGGCCTGGAAGCCAATCTCATTGCCGAAGGACATCTTCATCACGGCCTCGGCCACGCCGTGCTCCACGGCCCAGGCGGCCTTGACCTTGCCGGCCTGGTGCAGGGCGTAGAAGGCCTCCCAGGCGGACTTGCAGTCCTCAGCGGCGAACAGATAGACGGGGTGACCGGCGGCCTTGAACTCGGTGGACAGGACCTGCCCGGCGGGGATGGGGGCGATGGCGAAGGAGATGAGGGTGGGGGGCACGTCCTTGTTCAGGAAGGAGCCGGACATGGAGTCCTTGCCGCCGATGGCGGCGGCCCCCAGCTCCAGCTGGGCGTCCAGCGCACCCAGCAGGGCGGAGAAGGGCTTGCCCCAGCGGTGAGGCTCGTCCCGCAGCTTCTCAAAGAACTCCTGGAGGGTGAGGTATGCCTTGTGGTAGTCCGCACCGGCGGCCACCAGCTTGGTCATCGAGGTATACACCGCGCTGCGGGCCCCGGTGTAGGGGTCGGCGGACAGCTGGTCGGGGTCGCAACCCCAGGCCATCACGCTGGCCTGGTCGGTCTCCTGGCCGGGCAGAACGGGGAACAGGGCGGCCATAGCCTGGGCGGGGGAGCGCTGGGTCTTGCCGCCGAAGGGCATGAGCACCGAGGCGGAGCCGATGGACCCGTCGAACCGCTCGGTCAGGCCCCGGCGGCTGCCGCACTTCAGGCTGGAGGCCATGGTCTTCAGGTCGTGGAAGGTCTCGGCGTTCCGGTTGGACCGGTCGGTCTTGTCCACAGACAGGGTGGCGTGCTTCACCGCGCCGTTGGTGTTCAGGAACGCCCGGGACAGGTCGGCGATGGTCTGGCCCTGCCAGTGCATGACCATGCGGGGGCGCTCGGTGACCACGGCCACGGGATAGGCCTCCAGATTCTCCGCCTGGGCGGCGGCGATGAGCTTGTCCGCGTCCTGGGGCGCGACCACCACGGCCATGCGCTCCTGGCTTTCAGAGATGGCCAGCTCGGTGCCGTCCAGACCGTCATACTTCTTGCGGACGGCGTCCAGCTGGATCTCCAGACCGTCGGCCAGCTCGCCGATGGCCACGGACACGCCGCCGGCGCCGAAGTCGTTGCAGCGCTTGATGAGGCGGGTCACGTCGCCGTTGCGGAACAGGCGCTGGATCTTGCGCTCCTCGGGGGCGTTGCCCTTCTGCACCTCAGAGGCCATGGTGGTCAGAGACTTCTTGTTGTGGCTCTTAGAGGAGCCGGTGGCGCCGCCGATGCCGTCCCGGCCGGTGCGGCCGCCCAGCAGGATCACCACGTCGCCGGGGGCGGGGCGCTCCCGGACCACGTTCTCTGCCGGGGCCGCGCCCACCACCGCGCCGCACTCCAGGCGCTTGGCGATGTAGCCCTCGTGATACACCTCGGCCACATGGCCGGTGGCCAGGCCGATCTGGTTGCCATAGGAGGAGTAGCCCGCCGCGGCGGTCACCGCCAGCTTCCGCTGGGGCAGCTTGCCCTCCAGGGTCTGCTCAAAGGGCACGCGGGGGTCGCCGCCGCCGGTGAAGCGCATGGCCTGGTGGACATACACACGGCCGGACAGGGGGTCGCGGATACAGCCGCCGATGCAGGTGGCCGCGCCGCCGAAGGGCTCGATCTCGGTGGGGTGGTTGTGGGTTTCGTTCTTGAACATGAGCAGCCAGTCCTGCTCCTTGCCGTCCACCTGGGCGGGGACGTGGATGGAGCAGGCGTTGATCTCCTCGCTCTCGTCCAGCTCGGGCAGCAGGCCCCGCTTTTTCAGGGTCTTGGTGCCGATGGTGGCCAGGTCCATCAGGGTCTGGGGGCGCTGGTCGGCCTTCTCCTGGCCGTAGACCTCTACCCGGGCGGCCAGATAGCGCTCGTAGGCGGCCTTCACCTGGGGGTCGGCGATGTCGACCCGGTCCAGGTGGGTGGAGAAGGTGGTGTGGCGGCAGTGGTCAGACCAGTAGGTATCCACCACGCGGACCTCGGTGATGGTGGGGTCCCGCTTCTCCTCGTCCCGGAAATAGGTCTGGAGGAACTTCAGGTCGTCCAGGTCCATCGCCAGGCCCAGCCGGTCCAGCAGGGCGGCCAGGGCGGTCTCGTCCATGGCGGTGAAGCCGTCTACCGTGGCCACATGGTCGGGGGCCTCGTGGGTGCGGACCAGGGTCTCGGGCTTGTCCATGGTGGCCTCCCGGCTCTCCACGGGGTTGATGAGATAGTGACGGATCTTGTCCAGGTCGCTCTGGCTCAGCTCGCCCTCCAGAATGTACACCTTGGCGTAGGCGATGAGGGGGCGGTCCACCCCGGCCATCAGCTGAATGCACTGGGCGGCGGAGTCGGCCCGCTGGTCGAACTGGCCGGGCAGCGCCTCCACAGCCAGAATGCTGTGGGCGCAGGCGGGGGCGGCAAAGGTCTCGTCGGTGACGGCGTCCACCTGGGGCTCGGAGAAGACGATGCCCTTGGCCTGCTCATAGACGGCGGCGTCGAGCTGGTCGGCGTCGTAGCGGTTGAGGATGGTGACGGACTTCAGATTCTGAACGCCCAGCTGCTCCCGCAGCGCCTTGCACAGGCCCTGGGCCTCCACGTCGAATCCGGCTCGTTTCTGAGAATAACAGCGGTATACACTCATGTACGGTTCCCTCCACAGTTTAATTTGTTCCCTATCTATTCCAACAACGGACCCGGGGTCCGCAGTGTTGACAGCGTCAGGACAGGCTCCAGCTGTCCAGATGGTAAAACACATTGCCCCGCACCGGCTCCAGGCCGGACACCCGGCCCCAGGGGGTGAGGACGGAGCTGTTCTTAAAGCACACGGCGGCCAGGGGGACCTCCTCCGCCAGATAGAAGCACAGGGCACGGGCGGTGCTGGGCCGGTCGTCCCCCAGGCTGGCGCGGAAGGAGGTCAGAAAGCCCAAGCCGGTCTCGTCCTGCCAGCGGCCATAGTTCAGCGCCCCCTCGGGGGACAGCAGGGGAAAGAGGTCGAAGTCGGCGGTGAGGATGACCTCCCCCACATACAAATCGAAGCTGCCCGAGGACAGGGCGGCGGAGTACTCCTCGAAGGACAGGCTGCGGACCTGAATCCGCATTCCGGCATGTTCCAGCTGACTGGCCAGCTGGTTGGCCAGGGAGACCTTGGCGGCGCTCTCGCTGTTAACGATGAGCGTCAGGGTCCGGCCCAGCACGTTGGCGTCGGAGAGGTCCTGGGCGGCCTGGGCCGGGTCGTAGGCCAGCCTGGCGGCTACCCCCTCGTCATACAGGCCGCTGGCGGGATGGACGGGCAGGGCGGAGGCCACGGCGTGGCTGGCGTAGATGGTCTGGGCGGCGGCAGTGCGGTCGATGGCCCGGGCCAGGGCGCTCCGCACGGCGGCGTGCTGACACTGGCCCCGCTGGGTGTTGAAGCCGATATAAATCATATCGGTGGTGGGGTAGTCCCAGGTCTGGTAGTTGCCCGAGTACCCCGCCGCGCCGCTGCCCATCAGGTCCACGTCCACCAGGGAGATGTCCCCGGAGCTGAAGGAGAAGGGCAGCTCGTCCGTCCGGTTCAGCGCGCTTAGCGGGATGGTCTCCCGGGGCAGGGCGGTGCCCTGCCACCAGCCGGAGCGGGCGGTGAGGGACCAGGTGCCGTCGGTCTCCGTCAGCACATAGGGACCCGTGCCCAGGGGGCGGTCTCCGCCGCCCAGGGAGATGGGCACGTCCAGCAGCAGGGGCAGGGCCCCGTTGGGGGTGTTCAGGGTGATGGTCACCGTGGTCTCGTCCCCGGTGACGGAGGCCACGCAGGCCAGCCGCTGGGCGTAGCTGGCCCCGGCGGCCCGGGCGGCGTTCAGCGCCTCGGCCACCCGCTGACCGGTGAGGGCCGCCCCGTCGGAGAAGGTGACGCCGCTGCGGAGGGTGAGCGTCCAGGTGAGCTTGTCGTAGCTGGCCTCCGCCCCGGTGCACAGAACGGGCACGGCCTGAAAGTCCCGGTCCACCTGGAACAGAGGCTCGTACAGCAGGGCGGACAGGGTGAGATTGGAGCGGTTCACCGCCGTGGCCGGGTTCAGCACGGCCTGGGGGAAAAAGGGCAGCGCAAAGGGCCGGGCGGACTCCTCCGGCGGGGAGGACACGTCCGTCTGGGCGGAGGAGACGCTGCCGGAGGCGCTGGCCTCCGGGTCTCCCCCGTGTCTGCCGCAGCCGCCCAGAGAGAGCAGCAGGGCGGCGGCCAGCAGAAGGGCAGTCAATGCTTTCTTCATACAGAGAAAATTCCTATTCCTTGCTTCCGAATCGTCCCGCCCCGGCGGGGCAGAGGTCGAAACGAGAAGAAATTATCGCAGGGCGATGAGGGCGGCCATGCTCCCCCGGGCATTGCCCACCCGGCGGTGGGACCAGAACAGCTCCGGGTGACAGGCGGTGCAGGCCCCGCAGCGGGCGATGTGCTCCGGGGCGACCCCGGCCGCCTGCAGCCACTGGGCGTTGACGCCCTTCAGGTCCACCCGGAACTTGTCCGTGCCGGGCAAAGGGGTGATGAGGGGCGCGGCCTTGGCCCCCAGTCCGGCGGTCACGGCGTCGGGCACGTCCCCGTGGGTCTCGAAGCAGCAGGGGCCGATGCCGGGGCCGATGGCGGCCAGAATATCCTCCGGCCTGCAGCCGTAGGCCCGGACCATGGCCCGGACGGTCTCGGCGGCGATGCCCCCGGCGGCCCCCCGCCAGCCCCCGTGGGCGGCCCCCACGGCCCGGCGCACCGGGTCATAGAGCAGGATGGGGATGCAGTCGGCGGTGAAGGCCGTGAGACAGATACCGGGCACGTCGGTAATGAGCGCGTCAGCCGACCGGTCGCCCCGGTCGGCGGGGCTGGGCAGAGCATCCGCCTCCCCCACCACCCGCACCCGGCAGGTGTGCTCCTGGCGGTTTTTCACCAGCCGGGTGGGGCAGCCGAGCACGGCGCAGAAGCGGCGGAAGTTTTCCGCCACGTTGGCGGCCTCGTCCCCCCGTCCGGCCCCAAGGTTCAGAGTGTCCCAGGGCGCGGGGGAGACGCCGCCCACCCGGGTGGAAAAGCCGTGGGCCGCCCCCGCCCAGGCGGGCTGGGCGCAGTAATAAAAGGGGATGTCTCCCCGCCGGGTGAAGGTGACCGCCATGGGCCGACGCTCCTCTCTGAATTTCGTGGGATACGCCCCCCAAAAAAGAGAAATGGGGGATTCTTTCATTCTATCCTAAAATCTCCGCCGTGGCAACCCGCCCCCGGGAGAAATCCCGGGGAGATTTTACAAAAAACGGGGCGTTTTGCCAAATTACAGGGTCTCCAGCTCCTTCAGCGTCTCCCGCACGGCGGCCTGGGGCACCCGTCCGGCGGACAGGGCCACCAGCTGGGCCAGGGTCATGCCCTTGGCCATGCCCAGCATGGGGTGGTTCAAAAATTGCCCGAACCGCCGCTGGAGCACCGCCTTGGCTCGTGGGTCCCGGAGCAGCGCGCCCAGGGTGATGGTTTGATTCTTCAGGTCCATTGTAATCGCCTCCGGGGTATTCTATGCGGCAGGGGAACGCGATTGACATTTTTCTGCCGAACGGGTATAGTAAAAGCAGCGTACTGTGGTTCGCGCCCCAAAAGGAGGGCGAACCGGAAAAAATCAGAGTAAACTACGTCTTGCTGACCAATATTGTAGCATAGGAACGACACAGGGGAAAGAGGGTCTGGACATGAAAAAAGGACGAATCCGAAAAAAATTACGGGAGGCGCGCCAGGAGATCCGCCAGAAGAAGGCGGTGGCCACCGTCTACCTGTTCCTGCGCGTCTCGGTCATTGCGGTGATGGTCGCGCAATTTTTCAACAAAAACTTTGAAAATATGTTCCTCTGCGGGCTGACGCTGATCTTGCTGCTGCTGCCCACGGTGCTGGAGCGGGAGCTGCACATCGAGCTGCCCAACACCCTGGAGGTTATTATCATGCTGTTTATCTATGCAGCGGAGATCCTGGGGGAGATCCAGTCCTTCTACACCACCTTTCAGGGGTGGGACACCATGCTGCACACGCTCAACGGCTTTCTCTGCGCGGCCATCGGCTTTTCCCTGGTGGACCTGTTCAACCGGAACGAGCGGTTCTCCCTGTCCCTGTCCCCGGCGTTTATGGCGGTGGTGGCCTTTTGCTTTTCCATGACCATCGGGGTGCTGTGGGAGTTTTTCGAGTGCACCATGGACCAGCTGTTCCTGCTGGATATGCAGAAGGACACCGTCGTCCACAGCATCGGCTCCGTCATGCTGGACCCCACCGGCGGCACCACCCCGGGGATCATCCGGGACATCACCGACGTGATCGTGGTGGCCGGGGGAGAGCAGATCTCCCTGGGTCTGGGCGGCTACCTGGACATCGGCCTGCTGGACACCATGAAGGACCTGGCGGTGAATTTTGTGGGGGCGGTGGTCTTCTCCCTCATCGGCTATTTTTATGTGAAAAGCCGGGGCAAGGGCAAATTTGCCAGCCGGTTTATCCCGGTGGTGAAGGAACAGAAGCAATAAAATTTTTCACCCCGAGGGCGCATAAGCGCCGGAGAACGGTCCATACTAACACCAGCCTTTGAAGGGAGGGTTTTTACGATGGATCACAATAAGACCTGCAACACCAACATTCAGTGCAGCGTCAGCAGCTGCGCCTATCACAGCGAGCCCGGCCGCTGCTGCACCCTGCCGTCCATCCAGGTGGGCTGCTGCGACTGCACCCCCACCAAGTGCGAGGGCACCGAGTGCGCGTCCTTTAAGCTGGCCCGCTGAGCCAAAAAAATGCCGTCTCCCGGAAATTGGGAGACGGCATTGCTTTTATCGCTTCCGTAGGGGCCGATGTCCTCATCGGCCCGTTTCGGTGGTGCGTCAGGTATCGCGGGACGCTGAGGACAGCGTCCCCTACGGGAGCACCCACGGGAGAATCCACAGGGGCGGCCGCCCCTATATTTTCTACTGAAAGAAAACAATCAAATGCGGAACAGCAGCTGCTCAGAAATCTCCGCCAGCGCGTGCACCCCGCACATGGCCATGGAATCCTCCAGCTCGCCCTTCAGCTTTTGGGTGAGAACGCGGACGCCCTCCGCGCCGCCGCCGTAGACCGCGGTGACGTAGGGACGGGCCAGGATACAGGCGTCGGCCCCCAGGGCCAGGGCGCGGAGCACGTCCAGGCCGGTGCGGATGCCGCCGTCCACCAGAATGGTGAGCTTGCCCTTCACGGCCCCGGCGATGGCGGGCAGGACCTCCGCCGTGGCGGGAACGCCGTCCTGCACCCGTCCGCCGTGGTTGGAGACGACAATGCCGGCGGCCCCGGCCTCCAGGGCCTTTTCTGCCCCCCGGACGGTCATAATGCCCTTGATGATAAAGGGCACCCCGGCGTAGTCGATGATCTCCCGCAGCTCGGCCACGGTCTTGGGACCGGCGGGGGGATTCAGCCCCTTCAGGAAGGGCAGGCCCGCCGCGTCGATGTCCATGGCGAAGACCTTGGCGCCGGAGGCCTTGGCGGCGTCCAGCTTGGCGAACAGGGTGTCTCGGTCCCAGGGCTTTACCGTGGGGATGCCCCGGCCGCCGTTCTGCCCGATGGCCTTGGCGGCGGCGGCAAAGACGCCGGGGTCGGTGCCGTCGCCGGTGAAGGCGGCGATGCCCGCCTGGGCGCAGGCGGGGACCAGAATGGTGTTATACTCCTGGTCGGTGAACTTGTCCCCGTAGTGCAGCTTCACCGCCCCCACAGGTCCGGCGAAGACGGGCAGATCATAGGTCTCGCCGAACAGGGTGAACCGGGTGTCCACCGGACCGCCGGCGCAGATGGTATCCATATTGAGGCAGACGGACTGCCAGGCATCGTAATTCCGGGCGGCCACGGTGCCGGTGCCCTTGGAGCCCGGGCCGGGCATGGTGTTTTTGCAGGCCCGGCCGTTGCATACCGGACAGACCTTGCAATAGGGACCGCTGCAGGTGCGGGCGGCGGCCAGAATATCCTGATAAGTCATAAAAGATCCCTCCTCAAAGAGTCAGGATAATCATACGCAGGAGAACGGGGTTCGTCAAGAGGGAAAGAAAAAGATGTCCCCGTCCTCCGCGCAGCAGCGCAGAGGACGGGGACGCAGCTTGTCGAAAAAGTGGCTTC
>URTG01000055.1 GCA_900550705.1 uncultured Eubacteriales bacterium
CAGACCCTGCCCTGGACTATGCGGGGCTGGCACTGCGGGCGGTCGGGCAACGACACCCATATCTCCTTCGAGATTTGTGAAGGCAGCTTGACCGACAAGGGATATTTTCAAGCGACGTATCAGGCTGCTGTAGAACTGACGGCTTATCTGTGCAGGAGATTTAACCTGAATCCCCTGGCCGACGGGGTGGTGCTGTGCCACAGCGAGGGCTATCAGCGGGGCATTGCGTCCAACCACGCCGACGTGATGCACTGGTGGGGCCGGTACGGGGTCAGCATGGATAACTTCCGCCGGGATGTGGCGGAGAAGATGAAGGGAGGCGAACGGGATTTGACGGAACAGGAGGTGCGCTCTATCGTCCGGGAGGAGCTGGCCGCCGCCCAGGCAGAACGGGATAAGCTGCCGGTGAGCGACTGGGCCCAGGCCGGCCTGGAGAAGGCCAAGGCCGCCGGGCTCACCGACGGCACCCGGCCCCAGGGCTGGTGTACCCGGCAGGAGGCGGCGCTGATGCTCCTGGCCCAGCGGAGCAATTAAAACGCGCAATAACGGAGAAGGTCACAGCGGACCTTCTCCGTTATTTTTTTGCCTGCGCCGACGGTTACAGGTCTATGGCATCGGCCAGGTTGTCCACCGCCTGGTTTACCCGCTTGGCGGCCATGCGGGCGGCGCGCTTGAGCTGGCGGTGAGAGGGGGCCATGGTCATGCCCAGGGCTGTCCCCGCCGCCGTGCCCAGGACCATGCCGGCAAAAAATTTTCCCGTTCCACAGCAGTGTTCGCTCATGTGTCTCTCCTTCCTTTCTGCGGCGCACTGGAGCTTGCTGTGCCGCTGACCATTATTCTCTCCCAAAGGGCGGAAAAATCCATTGCTAAATCCTGCTGTTTCCGCTATAATTTATCTTGTTATAATGTGGGCTTTCCTGGGCAATTTTTCCGAGCTTCCGGGTTTCTCACAGGAACAGTGTATTAAAATTACAATAGCATTTCCGTTTTTTGACTTTCTGACGCATTTCGGAGGAACGAAAACCATGAAAATACTGATTCAACACGGCCGGGTGGTCCACCCGGTCACGGGAACGGTCCTGCTGCAGGACCTGCTTATCGAGGACGGCAAGATCGCCCTGCTGGACCGGGGGCTGGAGGTGGCGGCCGACCGGACCATCGACGCCAAGGAGCTGGTGGTCTGCCCGGGGCTGGTGGATATGCACGTTCACCTGCGCGACCCGGGGCTGACCTATAAGGAGGACATCTGCACCGGCACGGCCGCCGCCGCCCGGGGGGGCGTGACCTCTCTGGCCTGCATGGCCAACACCGACCCGGTGGTGGATTGCCCGGAGCAGGTGGCCTATGTGAAGGAACGGGCCAAGGAGGGCTCCGGCACCCGGGTGTTCCCCATCGCCGCCGTGTCGAAGGGGCTGAAGGGCCAGGAGCTTACCGACGCCGAGGCGCTGAAGGCCGCCGGGGCCATCGCCCTGTCGGACGACGGCTGCAACGTGGACAACGCCAACCTGATGCGGGACGCCCTCATCATGGCCAACCGGCTGGAGATGCCCATTCTCTGCCACTGCGAGGATACCTCTATGGTGGAGGGCCGGGCAGTGAACGAGGGCAGCGTGTCCCGCCAGCTGTGGCTGGAGGGCCGCCCCGCCATCGCCGAGGAAATCATGGTCATGCGGGACGCTATGCTGGCCGAGGAGACCGGGGCCCACGTCCACGTCTGTCATGTGTCCACAGCCCGGAGCGTGGACATCATCCGCAAGATGAAGAAAAAGGGCGTAAACATCACCTGCGAGACCTGCCCCCAGTATTTCACCCTCACCGAGGACGAGGTGCTCGCCAAGGGCGCGATGGCCCGGGTGAATCCCCCCCTGCGGACCGAGAAGGACGTGAAGGGCATCCTGGCCGGCTTGAAGGACGGCACCATCGACGTGATTGCCACCGACCACGCCCCCCACTCCGCCGAGGAAAAGAGCCGCCCCCTGACCAAGGCCCCCAGCGGCATGGTGGGGCTGGAGACCAGCCTGGCCATCACCCTGACCGCCCTGTATCACACCAAGAAGATGGAGCTGCCCGCCATTATCTGCCGCATGAGCACCAACCCGGCGGACATTCTGCACCTGCCCTCCGGGCGGATGTCCATCGGCGTGGCCGCCGACCTGACCATCTTCGACCCGGACGAGGAGTGGGTCATCGACCCCTACAAGTTTGCCTCCAAGGGCCGCAACACCCCCTTTGCCGGCATGACCGTAAAGGGCAGGGTGAAATACACCATCGTCAACGGCGAAGTGATTTACGAGGACGCCGGGAAGTAAACGCATCCCCCGCCCCCCCGAACGGGGCGGGGACCCATAAAATCTGAAACAACCGAAGGGATGGACCGTTATGTCGTTTGATGTGCTGCAAGAGAAAATTCGCGCCGTAAAAAACCCCACCGTGGCCGGGCTGGATGCCCGCATTGAGTATGTCCCCGAATACCTCCGCAAGGAGGCCTTCGCCCAGTACGGCGTGGGGCTGAAGGGGGCCTGCGAGGCCATCTATCAGTTCAACGTGGGTCTCATCGACGCCCTGTGTGACATTGTGCCCGCCGTGAAGCCCCAGTCCGCCTACTACGAGAACCTGGGCTGGCAGGGCATGGAGATGCTGGAGCGCACCATCCGCTACGCCAAGGAAAAGGGCCTGTTCGTCATTGCCGACATCAAGCGGGGGGACATCGGCTCCACCGCCACCGCCTACGCCGAGGGCTGGCTGTCCGGGGCCAGAATCGAGGACCAGACCTTCAAGTCCTTCGACGCCGACTGCGTCACCCTGAACGGCTACATGGGCTCTGACTCCATCAAGCCCTTCCTGGAGGCCGCCAAGGGGGAGGACAAGTGCGCCTTCGTGCTGGTAAAGACCTCTAACCCCGGCTCCGGCGAGCTTCAGGATGTGAAGGCCGCAGACGGCCGCACCGTCTATGAGGTCATGGGCGAGCTGAACGAGTCCATCGCCGCCGGGACCGAGGGCAAATACGGCTTTACCATGGCCGGAGCCGTCACCGGAGCCACCTATCCCCAGCAGATTCAGGACCTGCGGGCCCGTCTGCCCCACACCTTCTTCCTGGTGCCCGGCTACGGCGCCCAGGGCGGCACCGCCGCCGACGTGAAGCACGCCTTCGACGCCCAGGGGCACGGGGCCATCGTCAACTCCTCCCGGGGCATCATGTGTGCCTGGAAGAAGACCGGCGGCGACGGCCACGACTTCGCCCAGGCCGCCCGCAATGCCGCCCTGGCGATGCGGGACGACATCGCACAGTTTGTGACGGTGGAGTAAAGGGGGAAGCTTTCACATATCGAGGGGAAATGTCCCCGTGATTAACCCTGCATGACTGCAAACGGAGCAAAGGAGGTCCCGATGGCGAAGCGCTGTGTTTTTTGCGGAAAGAACCTCTCGTTTTTTGATGAGAAGACTCTGCTGTGCGGCAACACCCTTCAGCGGGTCTGCTCGGTCTGCTGGGCCGGGATGCAGGAGCTGGACCAGGAGGAGCGGGCCCGCCGGGCGCTGGACACGGGCCGGGCAGAGGGGGCGGAGACCATCCGGGCCTTTCTGGACAGCCAGGAGCAAAAGCGCCGGACCATGGCCCAGGCCCGGGAGGCCCTGAAAACGGACAAGCGCTGCCTCCGCTGCGGCGGGGTGATGGAGCGCTATGGCCGCCGACAGCTCCACCTGGGGGAAGACAGCCTGTTCGGCACAGTGGCACGGGATGGGCTGTTCGCCAGCTGGCTGACGGTGGATATTCTGCGCTGTGCCGACTGCGGGAAGGCGGAGTTCTATCTGCCAGAGCCGCCGGAGCTGGAATATCTTCCAAAGGCCCCGGAGGCGCAGGTGGTCTGTCCCGTCTGCGGCACCCGATACCCGGCGGGCACCCAGTGCCCCGCCTGTGCCGGAGAGCGCGCCGACCGGGCGGCGAACACGACCCGGAAAAAGGAAGAAAAGCCGCCGTGGGAGAAGTAGGGGGCGGCCGACGCACTCCAATCGAATGATGTAGGGGCAGATTATCTGCCCGCACGATACCTGCCAGGTCAGCGGCGGGCGGCTGATATGTGCTCTTGACATGATAGCCGCCCCTACGAGAGACCTGGGACCCAGGACGTAGGGGCCGATGTCCTCATCGGCCCGTTTCGGTAGTGCGTCGGTCAACGCGGGACGCTGAGGACAGCGTCCCCTACGCAAAACGAAATGAATGTAAGGAGGCTATGATGGGAAGCTTTTGTGTCCTCTGCGGGGAGAAAGTCGGGCTGCTGGATCGCTTTTCCTATTCCCTGTTCCAGACGAAGCAGACCCTTTGCCCCCAATGTATGAACCAAATTTCCGCCCTCTCCGGCCCGGCGCTGGAGGAGAAGCGGACGCAGATGCTGGCCTCGCCCCACCTGGAGGAGGCCGACAAGGTGCGGGCCTATGCCGCCCTCAGCCGCCCCTGCCCCATGCCGGACTGCGACGGCAGGCTGGAGTGCGAGAAGGAGGGCGTCCTGCTGGGGCGGGAGGGCCTGCTGTATGAGGAATACAGCGTGGACATCTTCGCCTGCCCCAGGTGCGGCAAGGTGGAGCTGTTCACCGCCGGGACCGTCCGCCGGGCCATGCGGCCCAAGCAGGAGGAGAAACCGGCGGCCCCCACCGTCTTCTGCCCCGTCTGCGGCGCACGGCATGAGGAGGGCAAGCCCTGCCCCGCCTGCGCCGCCGACCTGGCCCGCCAGAGCGCCAAACCCGCCCGGACCGCCTGGCGGAGAGGGGAGAAGCCGCCGTGGGAGAAGTAGGGGACGGCCGACGCACTCCAATCGAATGATGTAGGGGCGGATATTATCCGCCTGCACGATACCTGCCGGGTCAACGACGGGCGGCTGATAGCCGCCCCTACGAGAGGCCTGGGACCCAGGACGTAGGGGCCGATGTCCTCATCGGCCCGTTTCGGTAGTGCGTCGGTCAACGCGGGACGCTGAGGACAGCGTCCCCTACCCCTTTTGTCGCGTTGCGACATTTCCCCCCGATAGGGGGAATCGTCCCCTGCGGGGTACTCCGTAAGAATCCGTAGGGGCGGCCTGTGGCCGCCCGCATTGTAAGGAATTGAGAAGGAAAAGGGGAAAAAACCATGAAAGTGGAACAAAACTGCACCATCGTAGCCCGGGAGGAGATGGGTGACGCAATTTATCTGGTGCTGGCGGTGGGCGACATGGTCCGCAAGAGCTTTAAGGGGCCGGGCCAGTTCGTCCATGTCAAGTGCGGCGAGGGGCTGCTGCTCCGGCGGCCCATCTCCGTGTGCTCCTGTCAGAAGGACATCCCGGACGACCTGCTGTCCATCGCCTTTGAGGTCCGGGGGGACGGCACCCGCTGGCTGGCCCAGCGCCAGGTGGGGGACAAGCTGGACGTGCTGGGGCTGCTGGGCAACGGCTTCCCCATGAAGCCAGAGGGCCGCTATCTGCTGGTGGGCGGCGGCATCGGTATCCCCCCCATGCGGGGCTGCGCCCAGTATACCCAGGGCCGGTCCACCGCCATTCTGGGCGGCCGGTCCAAGGACAAAATCATTCTGAAGCACTGCTTCGAGGAGGAGTGCGCCAAGGTCATGGTGGCCACGGACGACGGCTCCCTGGGGCACCACGGCTTTGTGGATGCCCTGGTGCGCCAGGAGCTGGAGCAGGACAGGGGCTACGATGCCGTTCTGGCCTGCGGTCCCAAGCCCATGCTGCGGAACGTGGCCAAGGCGGCGGAGGAGTTCGGCGTGCCCTGCCTGGTGTCTATGGAGGAGCGGATGGGCTGCGGCGTGGGCGCGTGTCTGGTGTGCGCCTGCGACATGGCCGACGGCAGCCGCAAGCACGTCTGCAAGGACGGCCCGGTGTTCGACGCGAAGGAGGTGGACTGGAATGTCTAAGGTAGATTTGTCGGTCAATCTGGCCGGTATGTCCATGAAAAACCCCATTGTGGTGGCCTCCGGCACCTTTGGCTTCGGCCGGGAATACGGCCAGCTGTTCGACCTGTCGGAGCTGGGCGGCATCTGCGCCAAGGGGCTGACCCTCCACCGCCGGGAGGGCAACCCCGCCCCCCGCATTGCGGAGACGCCCATGGGCATCCTGAACTCTGTGGGCCTTCAAAACCCCGGGGTGGACGCCTTTATCGAAGAAGAACTGCCCTTCCTGCGGCAGTCCGACGTGAAGGTCATTGCCAACATCTCGGGCAATACGCCGGAGGAATACGGCATCATGTGTGAAAAGTTGGCCGCCGCCGGGGTGGATATGATCGAGGTCAATATCTCCTGCCCCAACGTGAAGGCCGGCGGCCTGGCCTATGGCACCCGGCCCGAGCTGGCCGGGGAGGTCACCCGGGTGGCCAAGCGCCACGCGGGGGAGGTGCCCGTGATGGTCAAGCTGTCCCCCAACGTCACCGACATCACCGAGATCGCCCGGGCGGTGGAGGGGGAGGGAGCCGACGCGGTGTCTCTCATCAACACCCTGCGGGGGATGCGGATCGACGTGAACACCCGGCGGCCCATTCTGAAGATGAACACCGGCGGTCTGTCCGGCCCCGCCGTGCTGCCTGTGGCGGTGCGGATGGTGTGGGAGGTGGCCCAGGCGGTGAAGCTGCCCATCCTGGGCATGGGCGGCGTGAGCCGGGGGGAGGACGCGGCCCAGCTGATGCTGGCCGGCGCCACCGCCGTGGCCGTGGGCACCGCCCTGTTTGCCGACCCCCTGGCCGCCATCCACGTTCGGGACGGCCTGGCGGACATCGCCCAGAAGCAGGGGCTGTATTCCGTCCGGGAGATGACCGGCGGGGTGAAGCCCTGGTAAAAGAATCACGGGCTGTCTCTGGTGAGACAGCCCGTTTTGATGGCTACGGAATACGCTGCGGAAAACAATGGGCCTGTCTCGGGAAAAGGAGACAGGCCCGTGTTTTGCAATTCAGCGTCCAAAGCCGCCGCTGCGGCCGCCGCCTCCGCCGAAGCCGCCGCCCCGGGAGCCGCCGGAAAAGCCGCCGCCCCGGCTGCCCCCGCCGAAGCCGCCCCCACGGGAGCCGCCAAAGCTGCCGCCCCCGCCGAAGCCGCCGCCACGGGAGGAGCCGCCGAAGCTGCCGCCGGAGAAGCCGCCGCCCCGGGAGGAGCCGCCGAAGCCGCCCCCACGGGGGCCGCCGCCGGGCCGGGTGGGGCCGTGGTAGCCCGCAGCGAAGCCGCCGCCGCCCGGAGCGCCGGGGCCTTTGGGGCCGGGGCCGCGAGGCGGGGGCGGAGGAGGCTGACGCCAGCGGCGGCGATACCAGCCGTATCCCGGGCCGTGCCAGAACAGAATGGGCCGGAACAGATAGGGGGGATTGGGCACCCCGTAGTAGGTCTGGCGGTAAGAATTGTACCGCAGCCGGTCCACCACGCTGGCGATGAGCACCACGATCACGAGGAGCACCAGGAAGCCCGCCAGGGCGGAGGAGCCGTCGTCCGCATAGAGTTCTTCGTCGGCGGCGGCGCTGCTGCCCGTGCCGTAGTTGGCGATGTAGTAGTCATTCAGGGCGGAGAACAGGCTGAGCACTCCGGTGCCCACCTGGTCCTGCTGCATATTGCCCTGAAGGTAACGGGTGAGATAGTCGGAGATGTCCACCGGGGGGAAGTCGTCCCCCACGGCCAGATAGGCATCCTGGGTGCTGGGGACCAGGACCAGGTAGCCGTCGGCAGAACCCAGGTTGAAGTCGGTGCCCATGGAGCGGGCGTAGTCCGCCAGGGACTGGTCGGGGGCGGCGGCCAGGGTCTCCACCACGATGATGCTGCCGTATCGCTGGTCCCAGGTGGCGTTATACAGGCTGATCTGCCGAAGCTCTCCGGCGGACAGCACCCCGGCTCCGTCGCCCACCCACTTGGTGTAGTTGGAGACGTCCAGCGAGGTGTCCAGCTTGGTGGTGCTGTCGGCGGAGGAGGTGGGCGGGGTCTCCGGCGTGGGAGAGGGTGCCGGACGGCTCAGGCCGATGCCCACCGCCGCCACGATCATCACCGCCGTCAGCGTCCAGGCCACCCAGGTTTTTTGCAGAAGTTTCATAGGGGTTTCCTTTCCCGGTTGTTTGTAGGTTTTGCCCCAGAGGGGACGGAATTATGATTTATACCATCTCACACAGCATGGCCGCGCCCACGACACCGGCATCGTTGCCCAGGGCGGCGTGCTCCAGGCGGGTGGGCATGGTCTTGTCATAGGACCCCTGCTTCACCAAGGTGCGGACGGGGTCCAGCAGCAGGTCGTCGTCAGCGGCGCTGATGCCGCCGCCCAGACAGATGATCTCGGGCTGCACGGTGTTGACCAGATTGATCAGGCCGATGGCCAACCCCTGGTGGAAGGTCTCCAGCGCCCGGAGGGCCGCCGGGTCCTTCTCCCGGGCCGCCTGGAAGACGGTGCGGCCCTGGATATTCTCCGCCTGACCGCCGCAGAGGGTCCACAGCAGACTGTCGGGGGACTGGGCCATCTCCTCCCGGGCCATGCGGATGAGGGCGGTGGCGGAGCCGTAGCGCTCCCAGCAGCCCCGGTTGCCGCAGGTGCAGGGCACCCCGCCGGGGTAAATGATGGTGTGGCCCGTCTCCATGCCGGAGTTGGCAAAGCCGGTGAACAGCTTGCCGCCGGAGACCATGCCGCTGCCGATGCCCGTGCCCAGGGTGACCACCACGGCGGGGTCGCAGCCCTTGGCCGCTCCGGCCCAATACTCGCCGATGGCGGCGCAGTTGGCGTCGTTCCCCAAAAAGAAGGGCACGTCCCAAATGGACTGGAACAGGGCGCGGACGGGGGTACGGTCAAAGGGCATATTGGCCGTCTGCACCACCACGCCGGTCCTGTTGTCCACCAGGCCGGGGAAGCCAGCGCCTACGGCGCGGATGTCCGTCAGGGAAACGTTTCCCTCCTGGGCGGCCCGGCGGGCCAGCTGGGCCAGAAGGCGGCTGAGGGCGTCGCCGTCCAGAGAGCGGTCTACGGGCTGGGAGACCTTGTGCCGGATGGCACCCGATTCCTCCACCAGACCGGCGACCAGG
This sequence comes from uncultured Eubacteriales bacterium, assembly GCA_900550705.1. Taxonomy (GTDB): domain Bacteria; phylum Bacillota; class Clostridia; order Oscillospirales; family Oscillospiraceae; genus Lawsonibacter. Next base: position 9,011 of record URTG01000055.1, read on the forward strand.
TTGGTGCCGCCTACGTCGATTCCGATATAATAGCTCACTGCCGACCCTCCTTTTCCGCAAAGAGCAGGTCCATCTTCTGAGACAGCTCCAGGGCCGCGTTGTGGCCCATCTTACGGTTGCGGTTGTTCATAGCGGCCACCTCCACGATGCTGGCCAGGTTCCGGCCGGGCTTGACCGGGATGGTGACCAGGGGGAGCTGCACACCCAAGAATTCGGTGTGGGCGGTGTCCAGCCCCAGGCGGTCGTACACCGTGCTGTCGTTCCACGGCTCCAGCGTAATGACCAGGTCGATCTGCTGGGTCAGCTTGATGGCCCCCATACCGAACAGGCGGCGCACGTCGATGACGCCGATGCCCCGCAGCTCCATGTAGTGGCGGATCAGCTCGGGGGCGTTGGCCTCCAGGGTGCCGTGGTTGGTCTCTTTGATCTCCACGGCGTCGTCGGCGATGATGCGGTGGCCGCGCTTGATCAGCTCGATGGCCACCTCGCTCTTGCCCACGCCGGATTCGCCCTGGATGAGGACGCCCTCGCCGTAAATTTCCATCATGACCCCGGAGCGGGTGATCTTGGGGGACAGACGGTTATACAGGCTGCCGATGAGGGCGCTCATAAAGGCGGAGGTGTGGGCCTGGGTGCGGAGGATGGTCCGGCCGTATTTCTCCGCCATCTCCAGGCACTCGGGGAAGACCTTCAGGCCCCGGGTGATAATGACCCCGGGCACGGGGTAGGACAGCAGCCGGTCGAAGCTCTCCCGGCGGCGGGCGGAGGTCATTTCCTCTAAAAAGGCGGTCTCGGTCAGGCCGATGAGCAGCAGACGCTTGGTGTCGAAGTGCTCGAAGAAGCCGGCCAGCGGAAGGCCGGGGCGGTTGATGTCTACGGTACGCAGGGGGACGTTTTCATAGTCCGGGCCTTGCTTCAGGATCTCCAGGCTGAATTCCTGGATGATCTCCCCCAACCGGACGCTTTCGGTGCTTTCTGGCATAGGGCGTATCCCCTCTCCTCTATTAGATTGTATACAGTATACCTGATAACTGCCCGGGACGCAAGCCAGGCCGTCGAAAAAGTCCTTCCAGCCAAAGGATTCGGAAGGAGGGATCGTTGGAAAGGGGACCATCAGGGTCCCCTCAGCTTGTCGAAAAAGCGGCGAAGCCACTTTTTCGACAAGCTGACGCAAGCGAGGGCGGGGCGTTGCGGGCAATTTTCCCCCGATTT
>URTG01000056.1 GCA_900550705.1 uncultured Eubacteriales bacterium
GAAGGCCAAGGCAAAGCCTTCCCCCTGACAGGGGGAAGGTGCCCCCGCAGGGGGCGGATGAGGGTGACTCCCGTACAGGAGCTAAAGGCCCAAGGATTCCCTAACTCATACCTCCTAACTCATACCTCCTAACTCATACCTCCTAACTCCTACCTCCTACCTCCTAACTCCTCACTTCTCACTCTCCCCGCACTGCTTTTTCCGTTTCTTCCACTTCGCCGCCATATACCGCTCCTCCTCGCTGAAAATACAGCCGCAGTATTTCTGCATATAAAAGCCGTGCTCCCGGGCGAACTCCTGACCGGCCTGGAACAGGGGGCGGAAGTCGCGGTAGAGGAAGTCCACGCCGTATTTTTCCCCCATGGCCCGGGCGATGGCGGCGATGGCGTCGTGCTTCTGGTAGGGGGAGATGAGCAGGGAGGTGGTAAAGCTGTCGTACCCGTGCTGGGCGGCGTAGCGGGCGGTCTCCTCCATGCGGACCTGGTAGCAGTAGGCGCAGCGGCCGTCGATGTTGTCGGCCACGTTGGTGATAAAGCGCCGCAGGTCATAGGTCCCGCCGACGATGAGCTTCATCCCGATTTCCTTGGCGTAGTCCTCCAGGGTGCGCTTCCGGGCCTGATACTCGGTGTAGGGGTGGATGTTGGGGTTGAACCAGAAGCCGGTGACCCCCACGCCCTCCTGGCGCAGCCGGTCGATGGGGCGGTTGGCGCAGGGGGCGCAGCAGATGTGCATTAAGGTGTTCATGTCATTCCTCCGGGGGCAGAATGTCGGTGGTCAGCTTCTGCTTCAGGGCATAGGCCAGGGTCTGGGCGGTGCCGCCCTTTGGCTCGCCGTCGTAGATGGCGATGAGGCGGGCGGAGCGGTCCACCATATATCGGTTCCGCCGCATCATGCAGAAGCGGTCGTAGTGGTGCTGAACCATCGTCTCGTAGTTGCACTGGGACAGGATGTGCTCATAGCGGCGGCGCTCGGCCTCCGGCCAGCTGTCCGCCTGGGTCTGGCAGGGGCGGGCGGCCTCCAGGGTCACGTCGGGCCGCCTGGCCCGCAGGGCCAGCACCGCCTCGGCGCAGTAGAGGTCGCTGCCCCGGGCCATGCCGCAGATAAAGTGGCGGAAGCCCGCCTCGTAGGCCCGCTCCACCGCCTGGGCGATGCGGCCCTTGAGCATGGCGCAGCGGGGGTCCCCCTCCCGGGTCCCCCAGGGCAGCCGGTCCGGCCGGTGCCCGGTAAAGCAGCAGGACGTCTCCCGCTCCATGGCCGTCCTCTCCTCTCCAGTTCTGGTTCTCTCCGCCCCATGGATTGGAATAGGGCGGCGGTGTCAGGAATATTGTAATATAGAACGCCGTCCCCGTCAATCCAAAGTCGAAATTTTGTTCTAGTTTCCACCGGAACGACCCGGTCCGCCTGTGGACGCGGGGGCCTTTCCGCTTTTTTTAACCGCCGGAGGTCCAGTCCTTCTGTTTGCTGTACTCCGGCCGGTTTGGCCCTTTTGTTTTTGTGACTTTTGTGCAAAATCCGCGTCAGAATTGGGCAAAACGACGATTTTCAACCCGTTAAATTTTCGTTTTTTCCGTCGGTCCATGCGTTAAGATGCCGTTAATTTCGTTGTTTTTTCCGGGGTAAATCGCTATTATTATAGGGAAGAATCGAGTTTTGTGTCTGAAAGTTGGCGTATTATATGAGCTTACGCGTTGGAATCGACATCGGCTCCACCACCGTGAAGGTCGTGGTGCTGGACGAACAGAACAAGCTGCTGTTCCGCTCCTATGAGCGGCACTTCTCCAAAACCCGGGAGCGCACCCTGGAGACCCTGACCTCCATCCGGGAGATGCTGGCCGGGCGGAGCATCAAGGTCACCATCACCGGCTCCGCCGGACTGGGCGTGGCGAACGCCGCCCACATCGACTTTGTGCAGGAGGTCTACGCCACCGCCGCCGCTGTGAACACCTATATTCCAGACACTGACGCCGTCATTGAGCTGGGCGGCGAGGACGCCAAGATCATCTTCTTCGGCGGCGCACTGGAGGAGCGGATGAACGGCTCCTGCGCCGGCGGCACCGGGGCCTTTATCGACCAGATGGCCACCCTGATGAACGTCACCGTGCCCGAGCTGGATGCCCTGTCCCTGAAGCACGAGAAGATCTACCCCATCGCCTCCCGCTGCGGCGTGTTCGCCAAGAGCGACATCCAGCCCATCCTGAACCAGGGCGGGCGGAAGGAGGACGTGGCCGCCTCCATCTTCCAGGCCGTGGTGGACCAGACCGTGGCCGGCCTGACCCAGGGCCGGGAGCTGAAGGGCAAGATTGTCTTTCTGGGCGGCCCCCTGCACTTCCTCATGGGCCTGCGCCAGCGCTTTGTGGAGACGCTGAAGCTGGACGCGGACCACGCCATTTTCCCCGCCGACGGCGACTGCTTCGCCGCCATGGGCGCGGCCCTGTGCGCCACGGACTACGAGCCAGTCCCCTTTGAGGACCTGATGCAGCGGCTGAAGGACAGCGCCGCCGCCACCACCGTGGTAGACACCATGCCTCCCCTGTTCAACTCCCAGGAGGAGTACGACGCCTTCTGCCTCCGGCACAACGCGAAAAAGCCCCCGGAGGTGGACATCCACACCTATTCCGGCCCCGCCTGGCTGGGCATCGACGCCGGCTCCACCACCACCAAGCTGGCCCTCATCACCGAGGACGGCGGCCTGCTGTACACCTACTACCACTCCAACCAGGGCAACCCCGTGGCCATTGTGCTGGAGGAGCTGCACAAGATCTATGACCTGTGCGGCGACCGGATCACCATCCGGGGTGCCGCCGTCACCGGCTACGGCGAGGACCTGATCAAAAACGCCTTCTCCTGCGACCTGGGGCTGGTGGAGACCATGGCCCACTACAAGGCCGCCGCCCACTTCGAGCCAGACGTGGACTTCATCATCGACATCGGCGGCCAGGACATGAAGTGCTTTAAGATCCGCAACGGCGCGGTGGACTCCATCATGCTCAACGAGGCCTGTTCCTCCGGCTGCGGCTCCTTTATCGAGACCTTCGCCAAGGCCCTGGGCTATAACATCGCCGACTTCTCCAAGCTGGGGCTGTTTACCAAAAAGCCGGTGAATCTGGGGTCCCGCTGCACGGTGTTTATGAACTCCAGCGTAAAGCAGGCCCAGAAGGACGGGGCCAGCGTGGCCGACATCTCCGCCGGTCTGTCCACCTCCATCGTGAAGAACGCCATCTATAAGGTGATCCGCGCCGCCTCTCCCGACGACCTGGGCAAGCACATCGTGGTCCAGGGCGGCACCTTCCTCAACGACGCGGTGCTCCGCTCCTTCGAGACGGAGCTGGGCCGGAACGTCACCCGGCCCACCATCGCCGGGATCATGGGGGCCTTCGGCGCGGCCCTGGCCGCCCGGGACCTGCACCTGGAGCAGAGCACCCTGCTCTCTAAGGACGCACTGGCCCGGTTCACCCACACCGCCAAGCCCGCCACCTGCGGCCTGTGCACCAACCACTGCTCCCTGACCATCAACTCCTTCGACGGGGGCCGCCGCTTTGTCTCCGGCAACCGCTGCTCCCGCCCCCTGGGCAAGGAGCCCAGCCGTCTGCCCGACCTGATGCGGTACAAATACCATCACCTCCGCTCCCTCCACGGCAAGGGGCAGGGAGACGGCGCCCGGGGAACCATCGGCATCCCCTTCGGCCTGAATCTATACGAGAATCTGCCCTTCTGGTTCGAGCTGCTCACCCGGCTGAACTTTGAGGTGGTCCTGTCCCCCGAATCCAGCCGCAAGCTGTATCTCAAGGGCCAGCGCACCATCCCCTCTGACACGGTGTGTTACCCCGCCAAGCTGCTCCACGGCCATGTGGAGGCCCTGGTGGAGGCCGGGGTGGACACCATCTTCTACCCCTGTATGCCCTATAACTTCAACGAGGGGGTCAGCGACAACAACTATAACTGCCCTGTGGTGGCCTATTACCCCGAGCTGCTGGCCGCCAACGTCCCCGATTTGAAGAAGGTCCGCTACTTAGACCCCTACTTCGGTCTGCACCGCCCCCGGGACTTTGAAACGCGGGCGGCGAAGTGGTTCGCCCAGGAGTTCGGTGTGCCCAAGCGGGAGACCGTGGCCGCCGTCAAGGCCGCCTATGCCGCTTACGACGCCTATAAGAACGACCTGCGGACCCAGGCCCAGGCGTTCATCGCCCAGGCCCGGCAGGAGGGCCGCCCCATCCTGGTGGTCTGCGGCCGCCCCTATCACATGGACCCGGAGATCAACCACGGCATCAACGATCTCATCACCAACTACGGCTTCGTGCTGGTCACCGAGGACGCTGTGGCCTATCTGGAGGACAAGGCCCCCCGGCACGTTCTGAATCAGTGGACCTACCACGCCCGGATGTACAACGCCGCCCGCTACGTCTGTACCCAGCCGGACATGGAGGTCATTCAGCTGGTATCCTTCGGCTGCGGCATCGACGCCATCACCGGCGACGAGATGCGCTCCATTCTGGAGGAGGGCGGCAAGCTCTATACCCAGCTGAAAATCGACGACATCAACAACCTGGGCGCGGTGAAGATCCGCATCCGCAGCCTGATGGCTGCCATTGAGGCACGGAAGCAGAAGTAAGGTTCTGTCTTCCCGAAAGGAGCTTTTTCTATGGCCAAGCTAGTATACGACAAGAACGGCCGTCTGCTGTTCACCAAGGAAATGAAAAAGGAATACACCATTCTCATGCCTCAGATGCTGCCCATCCACTTCGGAATGTTCCGCAAGCTGCTGGAGCTGGAGGGCTACCGGGTGGACCAGCTGAACAACGACGGCCGCGCCGTGGTGGACGAGGGGCTGAAGTACGTCCACAACGACACCTGCTACCCCGCCCTGCTGGTCATCGGCCAGTTTATGGACGCCATTCAGCACGGGGGCTACGACCCCCACAAGGTGGCCCTGTTCATCACCCAGACCGGCGGCGGCTGCCGGGCCTCCAACTACATCCATCTGCTGCGGAAGGCCCTGGCCAAGGCGGGGCTGGAGTATGTGCCCGTGATCTCCGTGTCCTTCGGCCTGGAGAAGAACCCCGGCTTCCATCTCAGCGTGGACCTGATCCGCAAGCTGGTTTACGGCATGATGTACGGCGACCTTATCATGTGTGTGGCCAACCAGGTCCGCCCCTACGAGGTCACCCCCGGCACCACCGACGCCGCCGTGGACCGCTGGGTGCAGGAGCTGGTGGACCGCTTCCAGGCGGGCAAGGGCATGAACCGCCGCCAGATGCGGGGCATCTTCGCCCAGATCTGCGACGACTTCGCCGCCATCCCCGTCCAGGGGGAGGCCAAGATCCGCGTGGGCGTGGTGGGCGAGATCTACGTCAAGTTCTCCGCCCTGGGCAACAACCACCTGGAGCAGTTCCTCCTCAGCGAGGGGGTGGAGCCGGTGGTGCCCGGCCTCACCGACTTTATGATCTTCAAGATCTACAACCGGGTGGCCGATGTGGACCTGTACGGCGGCAAGTGGGCCAAGAAGGCCCTGTGCCAGTTCTTCATGTCATACATCGAGTCCTGCCAGAGGGACATGATCCAGGCCCTGGAGCACTCCGGCCGCTTCCGCGCCCCCGGCACCTTCCAGGACCTGCACAAGCTGGTCCACGGCTACCTGGGGGACGGCAACAAGATGGGCGAGGGCTGGCTCCTCACCGCCGAAATGCTGGAGCTGATCCACTCCGGCACGGACAACATCGTCTGCGCCCAGCCCTTCGGCTGTCTGCCCAACCACATCGTGGGCAAGGGCATGATCCGCAAGCTGAAGGACGACTACCCTTACAGCAACATCGTCGCCATCGACTACGACCCCAGTGCTACCAAAATCAACCAGGAAAACCGCATCAAGCTCATGCTCGCCAACGCCAAGGGCCTCACCCACCAGGAGACCGTCCGGTCCAAGGAGCCGATGCCCCAGATGCAGCAGAAGCTGGCCCACGCGAATGCGTAAAAAAACTACCATCGTCCCTGTGGACGAGGAGGCGGAAGACCTCCGCCTGCGGAACCTTGCTGAGGAGCGCATGGCGCACTTTGACCCCTCCACGCTGGTCTCCCAGGACGAGGTCGACAAGAAATTCGGCTTTACTCCGGAGGACTTTGCCCACACGGAGGAGATCGAATTCGAATGACCGACAAAGACATCTATCTCTGGCGCATTACCATCAAGCCCGCGAGCCAGGACAAAAAGTCCTTTGAATTCTGTCTGCAAAACAACATCCTGGGCGTGGGCTGGTGCCTGCGGAAGGAGGACGGCACCCCCTATACCCCGGCCTCCATGGAGGAATGTGAGCGCCGGGGGCGGGAGCAGTACGATTCTCAGCGCGGCTTTGTGATGGCCATTCACGCCTTGAAGGAAATGGCGGTGGACGACCTGATCTGGACGCGGCACAACGGCGTATACTACCTGTGCCGCGTGGGGAGCACCTGGAAATATAACTGCGACCCGGACCACATCTACGAGGACGTGGTGAACTATGTGGACGTGGAATTCCACAAGGTCGGCACGATAGAGACGGTCCCCGGCAAGGTGGTGAACAGCTTCCGGGCCAGTGCGGCATTGCAGCGGGTGAAGGGCGAGCCTGCGCTGCGCTGCTCGGAGCGCCTGTACAACGCCATCACGGGGACGCAATTCTATCCGGACCGGACGGTGAAGCGGGAAGAAATTCTGGATTTCCTCCAGCCGGAGGATGTGGAGGAGGCCGTCAGCCTGTATTTGCAGCTGGAAAAGGGCTATCTGCTCTACTCCAGCACCAATAAGCTGAGCACCCAGACCTATGAATTCGTCGCCGTGGCCCGCGACGGCAGCCACAGGGCCTACTCCCAGGTCAAAACGGGCCACGAACCCCTGAACGGCGACCAGTATCGCGCACTGACCGCCAACGGGGACAAGGTGTTCCTGTTCACCGTGGATGGGGCTTATTCCAATACCGCCGGGATGGACCTCATTGACAAGAAGACGCTCATTGACTTTATCTATGGACACAAGGACATTATGCCCGGCCGAATCCGGCAGTGGCTGTAAAGCAAAAAATCCGTGAAGCTTCGACGGTAAGTCGAAGCTTCACGGATTTTCTTTCGTATTATTTCGTGGTGTGATAACGCTCTGTATTTACCACCGCTTCAGGCTCAGGTCCATATCCACATTCCCGTTGATTCCGTTGACCTGGCCGCGGTTGGTGTACTGCCAGATCTGGAAGTCGTAGTAGAAGGTGGGCTGGGCGGTGTACTGGGCGACCCAGAAGGGGTAATCGTCGATGTCGTCCAGCTGGTAGAGCAGATAGCCGATGTAGGGGTAGAAGTAGACCATAGCCTGGTAGCCGTTCTCCTGGATGCGCTGGCAGAAGGCCAGGGCGGCCTCGGACAGGGCCTCAGAGGTCATGTTGTCCGTGCGGGCGCTGGCGGTGCCGATGCGCTCCCAGTCGAAGACCACGGGGTAGGTGATGTGGTAATCCTGAATCTTGCTCAGCACGTAGTCGGCCTCCTCCTGGGCCTCCTGGGCGTTCAGGGCCTGGGAGAAGAAGTAGACGCCCACCTCCAGCCCGGCCTGGAGGGCACCCTGGATGTTGGTCTCGAAGTTGGCATCGTCATAGAGTGCGCCGGAGCCGTAGCCGCGGCCGCCCACCCGGATCATGGCGAAGTCGATGCCGTCCTCCTTCACCGCCTGCCAGTTCACCGTGCCCTGGTGGACGGACACGTCCACGCCCAGGGCGGTCTCGGCATCGTCCCCGGTGTAGGTCATGCGGGTGCCGTTCAGCTCGAACTTGCTCCGCTCATAGGAGAAGGGGGCCACGTCCTCCAGGATGTCCACAGAGTGGCCCTGGAAGTGGATGTGGTTGGCGTACTCCTGGATCTGCCACACAATGGCGCTGATCTCCGCCCGGGTGATGCTGTCCAGGGGCTTGAAGACCAGCTTGCCCGTCTCGTCGGTGCTGCCGGAGAGCACGCCGTTTTCGTACAGGACGGTGACGTAGCCGTCGTTCACGTCGGTAAAGGGCGAGGGCTTGGACGACGGGGTAAAGCCCATGGCCTGGGCGGCCAGCTGGGCCACCAGCTGGCGGGGGATCTCCCCGTCCAGGTCCTGGATCTGGTCCTCCTTCAGCCAGTTTTTCTGCACGGCGTAGGCCCCATAGGCAGAGGCGTAGTGCGCCCCCTCCTCCGGCTCCATGGCACCGCAGCCCGCAGCCTTCAGCACCATGACCAGGGCCGCGCCCAGGGTGGTCTTCTGGTTGGGGCCAAAGGTGCCGTCTTCATTGCCGGAGACAACGCCCTGGGCGCTGAGGGCGGCCACATAGGGGTAGAACCAGTGGTTCTCCGCCACGTCGGAAAAGGGCGCGTGATAGTCCGCCGCCACCTCTGGCTGGCTGACGGCGAATGCAGGCTGGCAAAGCAGTAAGGCGGCCAGCGCGCCGGTGGTCAGTCGTTTTGCGATGGAATGGGTCTGCCGGTTCAAAATCGGTTCCTTCTCTCTGTTTCCGCCCGGGTTTGACAAAGGCCGGGCAATTTGTTATAGTGCTCTCAGCTCTGCCGCAGCAGAAGCACACTTAATTATTATAGCAAAGCTCCCTCAGCCGCGCAAGGGAGAATATACTATTTTCTCCCGCCCAAATTTTTCCGGAAGGAGTTCCGCCGCCATGCATATCCCCTCCTGTTCCACCAACGACCTGGAGCTGGTGCAGTTCCGCCCCGCTCTGGACGCCGCCGACCGGCCCAGCCCGGATTATGACTATACCAAATGGCTATATGTCCCGAATTATTACTCAGAGTATCGTTATATCCTGGGTACCCGGGGCCAGCGGCCCCTGATCTGCGTGGGCATCAACCCCTCCACCGCCGCGCCGGACGCCCTGGACAACACGCTGAAATCCGTGGAGCGGATCGCCCGCTTCAATGGCTACGACAGCTTCATCATGTTCAACGTCTACGCCCAGCGGGCCACCGACCCGGACGATATGGAGGCCGACTACAACCCCCGGCTCCACCGGGAGAATATGGAGGCCTTCGACTACGCCCTGTCCCTCAACCGGGACACGCCCCCCGCCGTCTGGGCCGCCTGGGGCACCATCATCGAAAAGCGCCCCTATCTGCCCGACTGTGTCCGGGATATGATCCGCCTGGGCAGCGCGCGGGGTGCCCAGTGGTTCTCCGCCGGCAAGCGCTCCAAAAAGGGCCACCCCCATCACCCCCTCTACCTGCGGAAGGACAGCGTGCTGGAGTCCTTCGATGTGGAGGAGTACTTGGACCGCTTATAAAAACAGACGCCCCACAGGGACTTTTTTCTCCCTGTGGGACGTCAGCTTGGCTCTGTTCGGTGGTCCTTGGTTCAGCTCCCGCTGGAAGGAATGTAGGGCGAAATGGCCCCGGCCACGTTGGAGATGGGCATGGTTTGCAGCCAGATCTTGCCCGGGCCGGTGAGGACGGTGTTAAAAAAGCCCTCGCCGCCCAGCAGCTTGTTCTTCAGGCCCTTGACCTGCTGGATGTTGATGGACACGGTGGAGTCAAAGCCCAGCACACAGCCGGTGTCCACGATCATCTGCTGTCCGGGGGCCAGGTCGTACTCCACCAGCTCGCCGTCCACCTCGGCAAAGGCCATGCCGGAGCCGGACAGGCGCTGCATGATGAAGCCCTCGCCGCCGAAGAAGCCGGTCCCCAGCTTCTTGTTGAAGTGGACCGCCATCTGCACCCCGACCTCTGAGGCCAGGAAGGCGCTCTTTTGCAGCACGATCTCCCTGCCGGGAGCGATCTGAAGGGGCAGGATACGCCCGGGGAAGCAGGAGCCGAAGGCGATCATGCCCGAGCCGCCCTTGGCGGTGTAGATGTTCTGGAACATACTCTCGCCGGAAAAGGCCTTGGCAAACATCTTGCCCATGCCGCCGCCGGAGGTGGTCATCTCCATGTTGGGGGACATCCAGACCATGCCGCCCTTTTCGGTGATCATCTGCTCGCCCCCGGCCAGCTGGCAGATCACAACGGGGAACGCGCCGCCCTTGATCTCATATTCCATGTGTCATTCCTCACTTTCTCTTTCTTCCCCGCCCAGGCCCGCACCGCCCAGGGGGGTTTGGGTCTATTCTATCAAATATGGAGGGAAGTGACCTTCAAATTTCGCTAAAGATTGAGGAGTTACTCAGCCCTTTGGCCGGTGCACCTTGTACGGGAGACACCCTCATCCGCCCCAGTGTGAGCACTGGGGCACCTTCCCCCTG
>URTG01000057.1 GCA_900550705.1 uncultured Eubacteriales bacterium
GCGTAGCCGCAGATGTCGTTGTCAAAGCCCAGATCCTCGGCGGCCTTACACATGATCTCGCCGTCGCGCTGCGCGGCGATGCCGGCGGCCTGGTTCTCGGGGTACATTACGTTGAGGTCAAAGGCCTCGGCCAGCTCGCAGGGGAACTTGGAGCTGGACCAGCCGACGAGCTTGCCCTGCTTCTTCGCTTCGCGGGCGTCGGCATAGACGTCATCGACGACCTTGCGGAGGGCAAGGACGCCGGGGCTGACTGTTTTAGCCATAGTAAATTTCCTCCCTACTAATAAATAGCGTCTGAACCACCCGGGCGGAGTGCGCCCGGATGGGTGAGGCACGTTTGAAATATGGTGCTTGCCTGAGCGTATTTAAGCCTTCTGCTGCTTCTGATACTTCTCATAGGCGAACAGCGCCGCGCCCAGGGCCCCGTTATACTGGGTCAGGGGCGAGGTGTGGATGGTGCGGCCCAGCTCCTCCTCCAGAGCATTGACCACGCCGATGTTCTGGGCCACGCCGCCGGTCATGACCACCATATCCTTCACGCCCACGCGGTGGGCCAGGCCGGCCACGCGGCTGGCGACGGAGTGGTGGATGCCGTTGATGATGTCCCGCTTATCCGTGTCCTGGGCCAGCTGGCTGATGACCTCGCTCTCGGCGAACACGGTGCAGGTGGAGCTGATCTCCACACGCTTGGTGGACTGAGCGCCCAGATTGCCCAGATCCGCCACCTTGACCTCCAACACCCGGGCCATTACGTCCAGGAAGCGGCCGGTACCGGCGGCGCACTTGTCGTTCATCACGAAGTTGACCATGATGCCGTTTTCGACCTCCAGGATCTTCACATCCTGGCCGCCGATGTCCACCACGGTGTGCACCTCGGGGAACAGGAAGGTGGCGCCCTTGGCGTGGCAGCTCAGCTCGCTCATCTGCTGGTCGGCAATGTCCAGCATGGAGTTCCGGCCGTAGCCGGTGGCCAGGACGAAGGCCATGTCCTCCCGCTTTTTGCCGGCGGCCTCCAGCACCTGGCTGATGGCCCGCTGGGGACCGCTGGTGCCGGCGCCGACGGAGATCAGGGACTTGGCCACGATCTCCTTGCCGTCCTCCAGCATGACGCACTTGGAGGCGGTGGAACCGATGTCGATTCCAAGGGTATAAATCTTATCCATCGTAACGCTCCAAAACTAGGATTTTCCCCTCACCCGGCAGCATACTGCGTCGGGCGGCGGGAAGGTGGGAACCGGCAAGGCCCGGCCAGCCGCTGCGGGTGCGGCGGCTGGGGGCGCTTGCGGAATGTTGCTTCCGGACCGGTCTGCTTAGTTGTGCAGATCGTTGTAGTCCTTGATGGCGCGGGGCAGCAGCATCTGGTGGAAGGGGCAGATGCTCTCGGGGTTCTGGTAGCAGGAGTCGGTGAAGGCCACGATGTAGTTCCGCATCATGGGCATATCCACGACCTCGTCCACCAGACCGGCCTGGGCGCAGAACAGAGGCTTGGACTTCCTATCGTAGTCGTCGATCATAGCGTTCATCTTGTCGATGGTGGGCACCAGGTCCTTGCCGGCCTTCTGGTCCTTGGCCAGACGGCCGGTGTACATGGCGTTGGCGGCGGTCTTGCCGTTCATCACGTTGATCTCAGTGGCAGCGGTGCCCAGAGAGAAGGCGTTGTTGTCGTTGCCCTGGGGGCCGCCCAGGACGTAGTGGGCAGCGGCGGTGCCGCGGCGCAGGGTGATCTCCATCATGGGCAGCTTGCTGTTCTGGATGGAGTAGATCAGGGACTGGCCCAGACCCAGCAGCTCGGCGACCTCGGCGTCGTCGCCCACGTCGATGCCGGTGGTATCCTGGATCCAGATCATGGGCAGACGGTCCCGGGCGCACATGGTGACGAACTCGCTCATCTTGATCAGGCCCTGGCGATACAGCTTGCCGCCCACGCCCATGGACTGGCCGTACTTGGCGACCTTATACTCGGGATAGTTGGGGATGATGCCCTGGTTGTTGGCCACAACGCCCACCAGCAGGCCGTCTACCTTGGCGATACCGGTGATCATCTCGGGGCCGTAGCCCTTCTTATACTCCATGAACTGGCTGCCGTCGAACAGGCGGCCGATGACGGAGTACATATCGTAAGGACGGTTCTTGTTGTTCAGGACCAGGTCATACAGGTCCACGTCGGGCAGCGCGGGAGACTGGGGCGTATCCACGCGGAAGAACTCCAGATCATAGCTGGGCAGCATATCCAGATACTTCTTGATGCCCTCGATGACGCCCTCCTGGGTGTTGTACACCTCGCGGAAGAAGCCGGTCTGGCCGTAGTGGACGGACACAGATCCGGGAGGATCGGCACGCAGGCCCTTGGTGGCCTCGATCTGGGCCAGAGCGGCCTCCATGTCAACATGGGGCTTGGGGTTCATGCCGCCCACGATGCCGGCGCCGCCGACGGCCATGTTGGCCTTCTCATGGGCGATCAGGATGGTGGGGCTGATGGAGTGGTAGCCGCCGCCGGCGGGGTTGGTGCCGTAGATGCCGACGATGACGGGGATACCCATCTGGTTCAGCTCAGAGTTGCGGTAGAAGGGCGTACCGCCGCCGCGGCGGTTGGGGTACACCAGCTCCTGCTGGTCCAGCTCAACGCCGGCGCACTCCAGCAGGTAGACCAGGGGGATACGCAGCCGCTTGGCGGTGTCGCTGCCGCGGAGCAGGTTCTCAGCCTGGCCGGGGACCCAGGTACCGGCGTGCTTCTTGTTGTCGGAAGCGATGATGCAGCACCACTTGCCGTTCACGCGGCCCAGACCCTTGACGATGGTGGTGGAGCCGTTCTTGTTGTTCTGGGGGTTATACAGGCTGTTCAGGGGGCACCAGGTGCCGGCATCCACCAGCAGGGCAACGCGCTGCATGGCGGTGAGCTGGCCCTTGGCGTTCATGGCCTCGTCGGGCTTGCCCGCGTTCAGGGCATCCACAATGTGGGCGTGGATATCGTCCTCGATGCTGCGGAGCTCCTCAACGTTCTCGGCGTTGGGACGGACGGCTCCACCCACGGTGGGCATATTCTGAAAATAGCGGGGCATGGAATAATTACCCATTGTTATTTCCTCCTATTTTGTATTGGAACGGATGTCACGCCGTCTGCTCAGGCCTTGGGGACCTTGATGAAGGCCTGGCCGGGGTCGATCTCCTCGCGGATGACGCGGATGATCTCGGGGTCGGGACCCTCCATCAGCTGGGCGCGGGACACGTCGATGTCGAAGCCGGTGTTCTCCTGGACCATCTCGGGGCTGGAGAACGGATAGTAGTAGGCCAGGTACATCCGCTTGGTCTCCTGGTCAAACTTCATGATGCCCAGATCGGTAACGACCATCTGAGGACCACGGTTGCCGGGCAGACCGGCGCGCTCACGGCCGCCGGGGCCGTCCATCCAGCCGCAGGAGGTGATGTAGTCGATCTTCTCCATGAAGCGGCGCTTCTGGTGCTGCATCATGATGATGGTGTTGCAGTAGGTGGCAATGCCGTTGGCGCCGCCGGAGCCGGTGAAGCGGGTCTGGGGCTTGACGTAGTCGCCCTTGCCGTAGATGCAGGTGGAGTTCACGTTGCCGTAGGGGTCGATCTGAGCGCCGCCGATGAAGGCGATCATGCGGTCCTCGTCGTGCAGCCACTCATTGGCCTCGAAGCCGATGAAGCGGATGTTGGGCCACTGCACGGCGCAGTGGGCCATGAAGCGGTTGTCGCCCACGGAACGGGGGACCTCCACGGGGTCGCAGTCCATCAGACCGCTCTCTACGATGGGATGGCAGGAGGGGCAAACGACCCGCTTGGCCAGAGAAGCGCCGATCAGAGGCAGGCCGGTGCCCACGATCACGATCTGGTTCTCCTGGATGTTCTTCGCAATGGCGTAAGCCTGCATCTCCTGCTTGGTGTACTTGGTATAATCAGACATTTCTATATCCTCCCTGTTTCTCAGTGTCTGGTGGAGTAGCCCAGGTGGGGCTCGTTCTTCAGGCGCATCAGACGATAGCCGCCCAGCTTGTTCAGCAGATCCTCATGGGTCTCGCAGCTGTAAACCCACTTGTCCAGGAAATCCTTGAAGGTCTCGGGGATGACAGTGCCGGCGGCGGCATCCTCCGCGGCCTTCTTGGCCTTGGCGGCGGCGGCGGCCAGCTTCTCGTCCTCGGGCTTGGCGGCGGCGGCCTTCTCGGCCTTGGCAGCGGCCTTGGCCAGCTGGGCCTTGGCGTCCTCGGCGTCCAGATACTTAGAGGCCTTGTCGTACTCCTTCAGTCCGGCATCGTCGTTGTCGTAACGGCCGTAGCACTGAGAGGGCCAGGCGCCGTAGGGAGCCCAGACGACCGCGCTGACGCACTCGCCGAAGATACGGGTCTTGGTGGGGTCCTGACGGATGTACTCGTTGCTCACCAGCTCCTCGCAGGTCACGATGACCTTGCGGGCGGCCACGGCCACGTCAACATCGTGGAACTCGTCGCCCTCGATGATGCAGGTGCCGTCGGGGCTGGCCTGCTGAACGTGGATGATGGCGGTGTCCAGCTTGGGCACGGGCACGGCCACGACCTTCTCGCCGGGCTTGAAGGGGTTCTCCACCTCAACACACTTCAGGTCGTCCACCTTGTCCAGGGTCTTGCGCTGCTCCTCGCTGATGCCCCAATACTTCATCAGGCCGGAGCCCTGCATCAGACGGACGGGCAGGAAGGGCAGACCCAGAGAGGCGGCGTGCAGCTGAAGCATCAGCACGTCCTGGGAGTAGTCTTCGTAGATCAGCTCGCCCTTCTCGATGGCGGAGCGGAAGCGGCGGGCCACGTTGGTGTAGCCGGAGTTGGCGGTGTAGCAGTTGATGTAAGCCTTGACGCGGCCCTCGCCGATCATCATGTCCCAGTCGCCGCCGGCGGGACCGGCCCAGACGGTGAAGTCCTTCTGGCCCTGGCGCAGGATCTCGGCCACGGCAGCATAGGGCTTCCGGTTGGTGGTAAAGCCGCCGAAGCAGATGCAATCTCCGCTTTCAACGTACTTTGCCACGGCATCATGCAAAGAATATACTTTGTTCATGGTAATACCCCCATTACACAAAATTTTGTTTGGTGTACTTCTTGCGTTTGTTGATTTTCAAGGTGCAACATGCGCTATTCAACAACTACTATTTTAGCATACCGCGGCAGAAAGGTCTATCTCAAATTTGGCAAAAAGTTTGCATATCTTCCCCTCGCGTGATATAATACCCTCAGCTCGACTGCAAGCACCCCATTGCGGGCCGAATTTTCCCGGATTTTCCCCCTCCGTCCCGCCCAGCCGCCGGGCGCGGAGCGCCCACGGCGGCCGCAGTGCGGAAGTAAAGAGAGGTTCCTATGACCAACGTAGAATTTCACCTTCAGCTCAATCACAACGACACCTGGAATATGAGCCGGCTCCACTTTCACGACCACTATGAGCTGCTCCTTCCCCTGACCAGTCCGGGCAATATTTTCGTCAACGACCAGGTCTACCCCCTGACCCGGGGCACCCTGTATCTCATCGGCGAGAATACCCTGCACCGCACCATGGCCACGGGCTTTCACGCCCGCTATGTGCTGCACATCAGCCGGAAGGCCCTCGCCGAGCTGTCCACCCCCCAGACCGATTTCACCCAGCTCACCCACGACAGCTTCCGCCGCGCCAACCTGTGCGCCCGGGAGATGACGGGGCTCATCGAGCTGTTTCAGGCCCTGGAGCGGAACAAGAACGACGGCACCTTCGGCAGCGACGTGCACCAGACCATCGCCCTGCTGAAGCTGCTCATCCGGGTGGCCCCCACCCTGAACGCCGCCACCGCCGGCGAGGCCATCCGCAACAAGGACTTTCTCCGGGTGGCCCCCATTCTGGACTATATCCGGGACAACCTGTCCGACCCCCTGTCCCTGGACCAGATTGCCAGCCAGTTTTATATCAGCAAGCACTACCTGTGCCGCATCTTCAAATCGGCCACGGGCTTCTCCGTGATGGAATATATCATTTACAGCCGGGTGCTCCACGCCCGGCAGCTCTTGCAGGACGGCGTCAGCGTCCAGCAGGCGGGAGAGATGTCCGGCTTTTCGGACAACTCCCACTTTATCCGCACATTCGGACATCTCACCGGCGTCACCCCCGGGCGCTACGCCAAGGAGTATCAGTCCAGCGACCAGATCCTCCTCCGGGACAACCCCAAGCGGGGTTAATTCCCCCTTCCGCCTGGTCAACATCTGCAAATCAGCCGGACGGAAGCCCAGAAACACAACGGGGGGCGTCTCGAAACCCTGAGACCGCCCCCGCGATGTTGTCTATGCAGCCTTGCAGGGAGAATGGCGCAGTTTTTCCGTCATCTTCCTCACACGGCGTTTTCGCCCATGGCCCTGGCCTGGGCGGCCAGCTGCTCCAGGGTGATGCCGTCTAAAAACCGGTCGATCACCTGGTTCAGCTCCCGCCACATGGGCAGGGTGGCGCACTGGCCCTGCCGGGGGCAGGTCACCTCGTCCCCCTCCAGACAGGCCACCGGGGCCAGCGACCCCTCAGAGGCCCGCAGGATGCTGCCCACAGTACACCGGTCGGCGGGCTGGGCCAGACGGTAACCGCCGCCCTTGCCCCGCATTCCCACCACCAGCTCGGCCTTGACCATGCTTTTCATAATGGCTTCCAGATATTTTTCCGAGATATTCTGCCGCTCCGCAATACCCTTGAGAGACACGAAGCCCTCATCGGCCCGGTTGGCCAGCTCGATCATCACCCGCAGGGCATAGCGCCCCTTGGTGGACACCTTCATGGTGGTTCCTCCCTTCTCTTACGAGTTGTATTCCTTGCGCTTTTGCCCCATTATAGCAACAATCCCAGCTTTTTTCAAGGGATGTTTCCCGCTCCGGCCTCAAATCGCCGCCGCAGCTTCAAAGGAGGACCCATTCTTATGACCATCGACGCTCTGGGCCGCCGGATTCGGCAGTCCGTTTCCCCCCAGCAGTGGATCGCCTGGCTGACCTGTGTGCTCACCGGCTATGTGGTCCATCTGTTCGCCTTTACCAATCTCATCCCCAACTCCGACGGGCTGAGCCGGATGTACGACACCCAGCAGATGACCATCTCCGGCCGCTGGATGCTGCACTTCGCCTCTTATTTCAACGACTTCACCCAGATGCCCGCGGTCATCGCCGCCGTGGCCCTGTTCTTTCTGGGGGCCGCCGCCGCCCTGTGCGTGGGGCTGCTGGGCCTCCGCAGCCGGGTGCTGGCGGGGCTGACGGGGGCGGTGCTGGCCGCCTTCCCCTGCCTGGGGTACACCTTTCTCTATTTGTTCACCGCCTCGGCCTACTGCATCGCCATTTTCCTGGCGGTGCTGGCGGTGGTGCTGGCCCGGAGGGCCCTGGAGGGGCGCTTCGCCCCCCTGCCCTTCCTGGGGGCCGCTCTGGCCCTGGCCTGTGCCATGGGCATTTACCAGGCCTACGCCGCCGTGGCCATCTCCCTCGCCCTGCTGCTGGTGCTGGCCCGGACCATGGACCCGGAGAGCGACTTCCGGGGCACCCTGACCTTCGGTCTGGGGCTGGTGGGCTTTCTGGCCCTGGGGGCCGCCCTGTATTACGGGATCTTGCTGGTGTTTCTGAAGGTAAAGGGGCTGACCCTTCTCTCCTACCTGGGCATGGACGCCGCCAGCTCCGGCTACCCCTTCGCCCGGCTGCCCGGGCTGATCCTGGCGGCCTATCGGCAGGTCATCGCCTTCTTTTTCCTCCCCGGGGCGGCCAACGCCTTCGGCAATCGGTGGTTCGTGCTGTGCAGTCTGATTGCCGGTTTGCTGGGGCTGCTGGCCTTCCTCCGGGTGTATCTGCCGCTGAACCGGGAGGTCTGGCGGCCCCTGGGGGCGCTGCTCCTGCTGGCTCTGCTGCCCCTGGGGATGGACTTCATGCAGATCCTGTCCCCCTACTCCCTGCCCACCCCGCTGATGAAATATGCCTTTGTCTGCCTCTACCTGGCCCTGCTCCTGCTGCTGGACCGGGGGGAGCAGACAGCGGCTCCCGCCCCCAGGCTGGGGACGGGGCTGTCCCTGGGCTGTCTGGTCTGGGCGGCTCTGCTGCTGGTGGTGTTTCTGAACACCAACAACCTGCTGTACACCGCCTCCGCCCAGGCCCACCGGGCCACGGAGAGCTATCTCACCCGCCTGTATGCCCGGGTGGAGGACTGCCCGGACTACGAGCCCGGCATGGAGGTGGTCATCATCGGGGCCATCCCCGCCGAGCAGATCGCCCAGCCCCTGGACAGTCTGCTCCAGGTGGAGCATTACAGCGTGCCCTACGGCGTGGTGCCCACCCTGAACAAGCACATCTACTACTATTTGCAGGACTGGCTGAATCTGCCGGTGGAGGAGCCGGACGAGGCCACCATGCTGGCCGTGTCCCGCTCCGCCGCCTTCCGGGCCATGCCCCTCTACCCCGCCCAGGGCAGCGTGCAGGTGCTGGACGGCCGGGCGGTGGTAAAGCTCCAGTCCCGGTACACCCCCAAATCCGACTACGAGCTGGCGTATGAGAACAGGAGATGATCCCCATGGCCGACGCACCTACCTCCGGACTGCTCTCCGTGGTCCTGCCCTCCTATAATGAGGAGGGGTCCATCCCCCGAGCCGTCCGGACCATCCGGGAGATCCTCGCCGGGGCGGACATCCCCTTTGAGCTGATCTTCGTGGACGACGGCTCCAAGGACCGCACCTGGGCTGTCTTACAGGCGCAGTCCGCCCAGTGTCCCCAGGTCCGGGGGGTGCGCTTCTCCCGGAACTTCGGCAAGGAGGCGGCCATCTTTGCCGGTCTGGCCCAGTCCAGGGGGGCCTGCACCGCCGTGATGGACTGCGACCTTCAGCACCCGCCGGAAAAGTTGGTGGAGATGTACCGCCTGTGGCAGCAGGGGACCCAGGTGGTGGAGGGCATCAAGGTCAGCCGGGGCAGGGAAAATCCCCTGCACACCTTTGCCGCCCGGCGGTTTTACGACCTCATCAGCAGGGCCACGGGCATTGATATGTCCCGGGCCTCCGACTTCAAGCTGCTGGACCGCCGGGCAGTGGACACGCTGCTGGCCCTGCGGGAGAAGAACGCCTTCTTCCGCGCCCTGTCCGCCTGGATCGGCTTTTCCACCGCCCAGGTGGAGTTTGAGGTCCAGCCCCGGCTGGAGGGCCAGTCCAAGTGGTCCATCCGCAGCCTGGTGCGGTACGCCATGACCAATCTGGCGGCCTTCTCCACCGCCCCCCTCCAACTGGTCACCGCCCTGGGCGTGGTGGTCTTTCTCTGCTCGGTGGTGCTGGGCATCCACTCCCTGTGGCAGAAGTTCACCGGCCACGCCCTGGAGGGCTTCACCACGGTCATTCTGCTTCAGCTGCTGCTGGGCAGTATTCTGATGATCTGTCTGGGGATCATCGGCTACTATATCTCAAAAATTTACGAGGAGATCAAGGACCGGCCCCGCTACATCGTGGCCGACCGCTGCGGAGGCCCTGCCCATGATGGACAAGCTGAAAAAACTGTTTGACCCCACCCTGTTCCGGTTCCTGCTGGTGGGCTGCGTGAATACCCTGGTGGGCTACGGGGTGATGTTCGGCCTGTACAATCTGGCCGGTCTGCACCGCTGGGGGAACACGGGCTACTGGCTGTCCTCCGCTGCCAACTATGTGGTGGGCAGCGTGGTCAGCTTCTTTCTGAACAAGCACTTCACCTTCCACAGCCGGGAGAAGGGCGCGGGGGTGGTCCTGCGGTTCGTCGTGAGCATCACCGTGTGCTATCTCCTGGCCTACGGCCTGGCTCAGCCCGCCGTGGGGTTCTGCCTGGGCGGACTGGGGCTGTCGGAGCAGCTGCGGGGGAATCTCACCATGCTGGCAGGCTCCGGACTGTTCGTGGTGCTGAATTATTTCGGACAGCGGTTTTTTGCGTTTCGGGGGGAATAGTTTTTTCGATTGGGGGAAACTAGACGGGGGTATTCCGCCTGCGGGCGGGTTACTTTCCCGCGAAGGAAAGTAACCAAAGTTCGCCGGGGCTGAGGCCCCGGACCCCCGGAGAGCCATCCGGAAGGGAAGCCTGGTGGGAAATCGACCGGCGCGGGTGCAGACTTGTGGTTGTGCTCCTTTCCCCGCCCGCTGCCGCTCTGCGGTGGGTGAGGCTAGATTTCTGCTTCCCTTGTTTAGAAGCGCGCCTGGATTGGA
>URTG01000058.1 GCA_900550705.1 uncultured Eubacteriales bacterium
TCCAGGACCCGGAAGCCCATCTCCCCGGGCCGGGCCACGGGGAACAGGGCGATGCTGCACGCATCAAACCGGGGACAGAGGCGCAGATCGGGGCGGAGACGCAGGTCCGCCGCCGGACGCGGGGGAAATTTCTTTGGCTCCATACCATCACCCCGGCATAGTGTGCGCGGCGCGGGGAAAATCATGCGCCGGTCCGAGAATTCGACGGATACCTTTCGCCTTTCTTACACTATCAAAGTTTTTTCCTAGAAGTGCAAAGAATTTTCTATCGTGTTTTTTTCGCCGGGAACGTACAATGTAAGCAGGATTCGGGGAGACCCGGGTCCTGTCAATCAGGAAGTCGAATCTATTTTTTAGGAGGAAACACGATGAAAAAGAAATTTGCTCTTGCGCTGGCCGCCGCGCTGATGGTCAGCCTGTTCGCCGGCTGCTCCAAGCCCGCGGAGAATCCCGGCAGCGCGTCTGGCAGCGCGTCCGGCAGCAACGCTTCTACCTCTCAGACCACCACTGGCGAGACCAAGAAGATCGGCGTCTGCATCTACAAGTTCGACGATGCGTTTATGACCACCTACCGTAACGCGCTGCAGACGATCCTGGAGGGCAAGGGCTACGAGGTCACCGTCGTGGACGGCAACAACGACCAGGCCAAGCAGAACGAGCAGATCAACACCTTTATCACCCAGGGTGTGGACGCTCTGATCATCAACCCCGTCATGACCTCCGCCGCGGACCAGATCATCGCCACCGTGAAGGATGCCGACGTGCCCACCGTCCTCATCAACCGTGAGCCCACCGCCGAGCAGATGGCCGTGTACGACAAGCTGGTCTACGTTGGCTGCGACGCCCGCCAGTCCGGCACCATGCAGGGCGAGCTGATCCTGGACACCGAGAACCAGGGCGACATCAACGGCGACGGCAAGATCTCCTACATCATGATCCAGGGCGACCCCGAGAACATTGACGCTCAGTACCGCACCGAGTACTCCGTCAAGGCTCTGGAGGATGCCGGCAAGACCGTGGAGCAGCTGGACCTGCAGCGCGGCGACTGGGACCGCAACAAGGGTCAGGAGATCGCTCAGAACGACCTGGCTAAGTTCGGCGACCAGATCGAGGTGGTGTTCTGCAACAACGACGACATGGCCATCGGCGCCCTGCAGGCCATCCAGGCTGCCGGCCGCACCGTGAACAAGGACATCTACCTGGTTGGCGTTGACGCCCTGGATGCCGCTCTGAACGAGGTCGCCAACGGCAACATGACCGGCACCGTTCTGAACGACGCCAACGGCCAGGCCAGCAAGGCTGTGGAGTGCATGGAGAATCTGCTGGGCGGCAACACCTACGCCTCCGGCGAGCAGAGCGTCTATGTTGACTACGTCAAGGTCACTCCCGCGAACGTCGCTGATTTTCAGTAATTAAGACCCGAGAACAAAAGGGTGCGTGTGCATAGGCGCACGCACCCTTTTTTCCGGCCAAGACCGATCAGACTCCGCACTCTGCCGGCCTAGCCGTCAGTTCGCCCCCGGCCCAGCCGGGGATGCAGAGAAGGACAAGAGAAGAACCCGCCCCGGGCGGGAACCAGAGAATCCAGACCGCCTGCGGGCGGCCGAACAGAAGGGGGCCAGCAAAGTTGTCTTCGGAATATCGTTTGGAAATGCGCGACGTGGTCAAAACCTTCCCCGGCGTCAAAGCCCTGAACCACGCGCAGCTGAAGTTGAAGCCGGGCACTGTCCACGCTCTGATGGGCGAAAACGGCGCCGGTAAATCCACGCTGATGAAATGTATGTTCGGCATTTATCACATGGACGAGGGACAGGTCATCTATGAGGGCGAGCCCGTTCAGATCAAGGGACCCATGGACGCGCTGCGGCGCGGTATCGCCATGGTGCACCAGGAGCTCCAGCCCATCCCCGAGCGCAGCATCGGAGAAAATATCTATGTGGGGCGATACCCCACCAAGCACTTCGGACCGGTAACGGTCATTGATCACGAGAAAATGTATGAGGATGCGGCCAAGGTCTTGCAGGAGGTCCATCTGAACTTTGATCCCCGGGCCAAGCTGGGCAGCCTGAGCGTGTCTCAGATGCAGCTGGTGGAGATTGCAAAGGCCGTCTCCGCAGACTGTAAGGTCCTGATCCTGGACGAGCCCACCTCCTCGCTGACGGCGGCGGAGGTGGAGGCGCTGTTCACCATCGTGGACGAGCTGCGGGCCAAGGGAGTTTCCATTGTCTACATCAGCCACAAGATGGACGAGATCCTCCGCATCAGCGACGAGGTCACCATCATGCGGGACGGACAGTATATCGGCACCTGGTCGGCCAAGGAGCTGACCACCGACATGATCATCACCAAGATGGTGGGCCGGGAGCTGTCGAACCTCTACCCCCCCCGCTCCAACGTGCCCGGCGAGGTGGTGCTGGAGGTGAAGGACTTTACCTCCATCAACCCCAAGAGCTTCCGCGGCGCCGGCTTCACCCTGCGGAAGGGCGAGATTCTGGGCGTGGCCGGTCTGGTGGGTGCCCAGCGCACCGAGCTGATGGAGGGCCTGTTCGGTCTGCGGTGCCACAGCAAGGGCGAGATCATCTACAAGGGCCAGCCCATCAACGTCAATCAGCCCAAGGACGCCATCCGTCACGGCATCGCCATGCTGACGGAGGACCGCCGGGCCACCGGTATTCTGGGTGTGCTGTCCATCGCGGACAATGTGTCCGTCGCCTCGCTGGACAAGTACCTCATCGGCGGCATCATGCTGGACGACAGAAAGATCGAAAAGCTGGTCCAGGACAACGTGGCCAAGCTGTCCATCAAAACGCCCTCCTCGAAGACGCTCATCCAGTCGCTGTCCGGCGGCAACCAGCAGAAGGTGCTGATCAGCCGCTGGCTGGCCAACGACCCGGACATTCTGATCCTGGACGAGCCCACCCGCGGCATCGACGTGGGCGCTAAGTATGAAATTTACTGCATCATCGCCGACCTGGCCAAGGCGGGAAAGAGCATTATCATGGTTTCCTCCGAAATGAGCGAGCTCATCGGTATGTCCGACCGGATCATGGTCATGTGCGACGGCCGCGTGACCGGCTTTATCGACGGCGACAAGGCCAACCAGGAAAACATTATGGCTCTGGCGACCCAGTTTGAATAAGGAGGACAACATCTATGGATGCTCTGAAACAGAAAAAGGCGGAAGCGAAGAGCTTCAACCTGGTAAAATTCCTGTCGAATAACGCCATCATCATTCTGATCATGCTGCTGGCGCTGGTGGTTGGCTTTAGCACCAAAAACTTCTTCACCGCCCGGAACCTGAAAAACCTGCTGCTGAACGTGTCGCCCCGATTCATTATCGCCTGCGGCGTGTCCGGCTGTCTGATCACCAAGGGCACCGACCTGTCCGCCGGCCGTATGGTGGGCCTGTCCGCCTGTCTGTCCGCTATGTGCCTGCAGCAGCTGACCTACTCCGCCCGGATGCTGCCCTGGATGCCCGACCTGCCCTGGTGGGTGGCTCTCATCATCGTCATGGCCATTATGGCTATCTTCGGCGCCATCAACGGCTGCGTGGTGGCCTTCCTGAAGGTCCCCCCCTTCATCGCCACCCTGGGTATGCAGACTGTGGTATACGGCCTGTGCTCCGTCATCACCAACAACCAGCCCATGGGCGGCTATAAGGACAGCTACCTCAACGTGGCCAACGGCAACCTGTTCGGCATCCCCTACCTGGCCATTTTCGCCTTTATCGTGGGCGTGTACTTCTGGTTCCTGTACAACAAGACCCGCCACGGTAAGTTTATGTACGCCATCGGCGGCAACGAGAGTGCGGCCCAGGTGGCCGGCGTCAACGTGAATGCCGCGCTGATCCGCATTTACATCCTGGCCGCCTGTATGTACGCCCTGGGCGGCTTCCTGGTGGGCGCCAAGGCCGGCGGCGCCTCCACCGCCACCGGCAACGGCTACGAGCTGGAGGCCATCGCCGCCTGTACCATCGGCGGCGTGTCCACCAACGGCGGCGTGGGTAAGGTCTCCGGCATCCTCATCGGTGTGCTGGTGTTCGAGACGCTGAAGATCTGTCTCCAGTTCATGGGCGTGGACCCCGCGTACACCTACATTGCTCAGGGCCTGGTCATCATCGTGGCCGTGGCGCTGGACCTGCGGAAGTACCTGGCCAAGAAGTAAGCCATGGACGACAAGCAGCGCGAACCCCTCCCGGAGGAGGAAATCCATGTCCCCGGCAACGCCTTCGAGCACTTCTACGAGCACTTCCGCAAGGTGCCCCTGAAGTACATCGACCTTTTCATCGGCCTGTGCGTGGCCGCCCTGGCGCTGGTCATTGTGCTGGGCCTGCTGGACAGCCGAGGAGTATTCTGACATCAAACCGCGCCCGTCTGACCGAAATCAGACGGGCGCGGTTGTTTTTCTCCTATGGGGGGGCTTCTGACAGCCGGGTCCTCATTTTTCAGAAAAATCACGCGGGGTGTTTTGCGTTTTTCCCCAAAGTATGTTATACTCCCCTTAATCAGAGGAACAAGGAGGGACCGCCATGGAGCCGTATCGTGTACTGCTGGCCGACGACGAGGAGGAGATCCGCGCCGGAATCAGCCGGAAAATCGACTGGGCCAGCCTGGGCTTTGCCCTGGTGGGGGAGGCGGAAAACGGCGCGGAGGCCCTGGAGCTGGCCGAGCAGCTCCGCCCCGACGTGGTGCTCACCGATATAAAAATGCCCTTTTTAGACGGGCTGGAGCTGTGCCGCCGCCTGCAGCAGTCCCAGCCCGGGACCAAGCTGGTGGTATTCTCAGGCTTTGACGACTTTGAGTACGCCCGCCAGGCGGTGGGCATGAATGTGTTTGAGTACATCCTAAAGCCCATCAACGCCCCGGAGCTGTCCTCCGTCCTGGTGAAGCTGCGGGGGCAGCTGGAGCGGGAGCAGCTGGAGCGCCGGGATATGGAGACCCTCCGCCATCGGTATGAGGAGAGCCTGCCCACCCTGCGGGAGCTGTTTTTCACCCGTCTGCTGGATGGCCAGATCCCCGCCGAGCAGGTCCAGGACCGGGCCGCCCGGTATGAGCTCACCCTGGGAACGGGGCTGTGGACCGCCGCCCTGGTGCAGGTGGACAGCCCCTATGGGGCGGAGACCGGCCGGGATGAGCTGCTGCTCCTGTCCGTCCAGAGCTTTTTCCAGGAGCATTTCCGGCTGGAGGGCTGCACCCTCCGGGCCATCCAGTATAACGACGCGGTGGCTCTGCTGCTGTGCAGCGGGGGCGAGGTGACCGTCTTCGCCCTGCTGGACGAGCTGAACCGGCTGTGCAGCCTGGCCCGGCGGTTTCTGGACCTGAGCCTGACCGCGGGCCTGGGCCGGGCCTGGCCCAGCCCGGCCAGTCTGCACCGCAGCGTGGAGGAGGCCCGCTCCGCCCTGGACTACCGGGTGCTCAACGGCGAGACCCGGGTGCTGTACATCGGCGACGTGGAGCCCGACGCCTCCGCCCGCCTGTCCTTCGAGGAGGAGGACCAGCGGGCCCTGTCCGCCGCCGTGAAGCTGGGCACCGAGGAGCAGGTGGAGACCGTGATTAACCAGCTGGTGGACCGGGTCCACGCCACCGGCCTGTCCCTGCCCCAGTGCCACCTGTTCTTTTTGGAGACGGTGACCTGCCTCATCAAGCTGGCCCGGGCGGGGGGCGCGGAGATGGAGGACGTGTTCGGCCCCGGCTTTACCGGCGTGGTGTCCATCACCGACTTCCACTCCCTGGAGGAGCTGCGCCGCTGGCTGCTGGACCGCTGCCTGAAGCTGCGGGAGCGGATGGGCCGCCAGCGGAACGACTCCGTGTGGCACGCCATGGAAAAGGCCAAGCGCTTCATCGCCCAGAACTACGCCGACAGCGGGCTGAGCGTGGAGACCCTGTGCTCCCACCTGCACCTGTCCCCGGCCTACTTCTCCACCCTGTTCAAGCGGGAGGTGGGCATGAGCTTCATCGCCTACGTCACCGGCGTCCGCATGGAGCACGCCGCCCAGCTGCTGCGGGACACCGACGAGAAGACCTACCTCATCGCCGAGGCCACCGGCTATACCGACCCCAATTATTTCAGCTATGTGTTCAAAAAACAGTTCGGCATCTCCCCCTCTAAATTCCGGGCGGGGCAGGGGAGCTGACATTCCAGAGGCAGAGAGAGGAGGGACCCCATGGGCGCGCTGCTGACCCGGCTGACCGGGAAAATCAGGGCCTGGTATCAGAACGTGAGCATTCAGCTGGTGCTGTCGCTGTCCTTCACTGCGGTGGCGGTGGTGGGAATGCTCATCCTGGGGGTGAGCCTGTCGGTCCGTTTTGCCAACACGGCAGACGACCTGATGCAGGAGAGCAGCCAGCGGGTGCTGGACCAGGTGAATTGGAATTTGGACAGCTACCTGCGGAGCATCATGCGGATCTCCGACACACTCTATTACCGGGTGGTGAAGGATGCCGACCCCACCAAGGCCAGCGTGGCCCAGGGCATGGAGCTGCTGTATGAGGAAAACCGGGACTCGGTGGTGTCCATCGCCGTGTTCGACCGGCAGGGGGGACTGGTGGCCGCCGCCCCGGCGGCCACGCTGAAGGGCTCCGCCTTCCCCTCTCAGCACGGCTGGTTCCGCATGGCCATGGAGAAGATGGAGAACTTTCACTTCTCCGGCCCCCATGTGCAGCGGCTGTTTGAGGACCCGGACTACCGCTACCGCTGGGTGGTCTCCCTCAGCCGCCATGTGCAGCTCACCCGAAACGGCGTGACCGAGCCCGGGGTGCTGCTGGTGGACATGAGCTTTGCCGGTATCGCCCAGGTTTGCCGGGATACGGAGCTGACCAACGGGGGCTATCTCTATCTCATCGACAGCAGCGGGGAGCTGATCTACCACCCCCGGCAGCAGATGATCTACGCCGGTCTGGACACCGAGAACAACCGCGCCGCCGCCCAATACAGCGACGGCACCCATCGGGAGCGCTTTCAGGGGGAGGACCGGCAGGTCACCGTAAAGACCGTGGGCTACACCGGCTGGAAGCTGGTGGGCGTGGTCCCCCGGGAGGCCATGACCACCGACACGCGGCAGATGCTGCTGTTCGGCCTGGCCCTCATCCTGTTTTCCGCCTTTTTGCTGGCCTTTTTGAACTTCCGCATTTCGGCCCACATCTCCGACCCCATCCGCCGCCTGGAGCAGTCCATCAAGGAGCTGGAGGCCGGGCGGGAGAATGTGGACATCGAGGAGGGCGGCTGCTACGAGATCCGCCGCCTGAGCCACAGCATCCGCTCCATGGTCTCTACCCTGCACCACCTGATGGAGGACATCATAGAGCAGGAGCGGCAGAAGCGCAGCACGGAGCTGGAGGTGCTGCAATCCCAGATCAACCCCCATTTCCTCTATAACACCCTGGACTCCGTCATCTGGATGACCGAGGCGGGGCGGTATGACGAGGCCATCCAGATGGTCACCTCGCTGGCCCGGCTGTTCCGCATCGCCCTGAGCAGGGGAAAGCGGATCATTCCGCTGAAGGACGAGCTGGAGCACGCCCGGCACTACATGACCATCCAGCAGATCCGCTTTAAGAACAAATTTACCAATCAGATCACCCTGGACCCGTCGGCGGAGGGGCTGTACTGCCTGAAGCTCACCGTGCAGCCCATTCTGGAGAATGCCATCTACCACGGCATGGCCGCGGCGGAGGACGACGGACGCATCACCGTCCACGCCGCCCGGGAGGGGGACGACCTGGTGATCACCGTAACGGACAACGGCCTGGGGATGCGGCCCGAGGTGGCGGCCGCCCTGCTGGACGAGAACCGCCCCGACGTCCGCACCAGCGGCTCCGGCATCGGGGTGCGGAACGTCCACCGGCGCATCCAGATCAACTTCGGGAGCCAGTATGGCCTGACCTTTTTCAGCGAGCCGGACGAGGGCACCCGGGTGGTGATTCGACTGCCGGCGCTGGATGAGGCCGCCGCAGCCCGGCTCCAGCGGGAGGACACGCCATGAAGGAAACACGAACAGCGATGATCCAACGGGGCATTCTGGCGGTGCTGGGGGCGGCCCTGCTGCTGACCCTGGTGCTGCCCCAGCTGCCCCGGCGGGAGAGGAAAGCGGCCCCGCTGCCCATCTCGGTGCTCATGCGGGAGTCGGACACCACCGCCTGGTCCAGTGCCCGCCTGGGGATGGAGGAGGCCGCCGGAGCCCTGGGGGTGGAGCTGCGCTTCCTCACCCCAACCACCGCCAACAACGGGGCGGAGCAGAACCAGCTGGCCCGCCGGGAGGCGGAAAACGGGGCCAAGGCCCTGGTGATCATCCCCGCCGAGCCGGAGCGCCTGGACCGGGAGATGGCCGACTGGGGCAGTCACTGCCCGGTGGTGTCGGTGGAGTCGGCCCTGGAAAGGGGCGTGCTGTCCGTCACTCCGGACAACGCCCAGGTTGGCCTAGCGGCGGCGGAGGAGCTGCTGGCCGATTGGAGCGGCGGCGCGGTGCTTCTGTTAGAGACCGGGGGCCGGGGCAGCGGCGTGAGCCAGCGGCTGGAGGCCGCCCGGGTCCGGCTGAGCCAGGCGGGCATTCCCTGTATCCAGCGCCGGGCGGATGCCGCCAGGCTGAACGAATCTCTGTCCGGCCTGCTGCGGGAGACGGAGGCCCGGTGGGTCATGACCTTCGGACCGCTGGCCACCGCCCAGGCCGCCGCGAGCAAGGAGATGTCCGGCTGGACCCAGCCGCTGTACGGCGCGGGGGTGACCATGCGGGTCGCCTCCGCCCTGGAGCGGGGCACCGTCACTGCGGCAGTGGCCTGGAGCGACTACGCCGCCGGGTATCTGGCGGTGCAGGGGGCGGCCCAGGCCGCCCGGGGGCAGGAGCCCGCCAAGGAGGCGGTACCATTTCTTGTGGTAAGGGGGGACGAAATCTATGCGCCGGAAAATGAAAAGCTGCTGTTCCCGGTCACCTATTGACCGGCTGCTGGGCCTGGCATTGGCCCTGTCTCTGCTGCCCCTGGCGGGCTGCGACAGACCGGGGGAGAAGACGGACACCCTCCGCATCGGCATGGCGGTCTATGTCCAGGAGGACACCTTCATTTCCACCGTGTCCCAGGAGCTGGAGCGCTGCATCCGGGAGACTGAGGCGGCGGAGGGCCGGACCATCACCCTGGTCACCGCCGACGGCCGGAAC
Source organism: uncultured Eubacteriales bacterium (assembly GCA_900550705.1). GTDB lineage: Bacteria > Bacillota > Clostridia > Oscillospirales > Oscillospiraceae > Lawsonibacter. The sequence goes on from URTG01000058.1 coordinate 9,149, forward strand.
AGCCAGGCCGTGCAGCTGGACAAGATCGACAACTTTCTGGACCAGGGGTGCGACGTGCTGCTGGTGAACATTGTGGACCGCACCGCCGCCGCCGTCATCGCCGACAAGGCGGAAAAGGCGGGGGTGCCCCTGATCTTCTTCAACCGCCAGCCTGTGGCGGAGGACATCCGCCGCTGGGAGCGCATTTACTATGTGGGGGCCAACGCCCAGGAGGGGGGCGCCATCCAGGGCAAGCTGGTGCTGGACGCCTGGAACACCCGCCGGGAGGAGCTGGACCGCAACGGCGACGGCGTGTTGCAATATGTCATGCTGGAGGGGGAGCAGGGCCACCAGGACACCCTGCTCCGCACGGAATACTCCATCAAGGCCCTGACCGATGCGGGGGTGGAGGTGGAAAAGCTGGCCAGCGGCACCGCCAACTGGTACCGCAGCCAGGCCGCCGGAAAGACCGCCCAGTGGATCGCCCAGTTCGGCGACCGGATCGAGGTGGTCTTCTCCAACAACGACGACATGGCCCTGGGGGCCATCGACGCCTATCACGAGGCCGGGCGGGACCTCCCCCTGGTGGTGGGGGTGGACGCCACCCCGCCCGCCCTGGAATCCCTGAAGGACGGCGAGCTCTACGGCACCGTCCGCAACGATGCCGCCGGCATCGCCCGGGCCATGCTGGACCTGAGCCTCATCCTCTCCGACGGGGAGGACCCCGCCGACACCATGGAGCTGACGGACGGCCACTATGTCTGGCTGCCCTATCGGGCGCTCACGCGGGAGAGTGAGGAGCTTGGGGGAGTGAGGAGTTAGGAGGTAGGAGTGAGTAGGTAGGAGTGAGGAGGTAGGAGTGAGGAGTTTTCTGGCCCTTGGGTCTCTGCGTCTTATATCCTTAAAATAATGAGAAAAGGGAC
>URTG01000059.1 GCA_900550705.1 uncultured Eubacteriales bacterium
GTTTTCTGTACGCCGGAAGATCCGACTCTGCCAGCACATTCTGAAGCGCAAACCACTGTACCCATGTGAGCTGCCAGGGAATCGGGTTGGAAAATGCATCCGTCTGGCTTTCTCTTATCTCGTCGCCGCCGGATTGGCTTGGGAACCAGCCGGTCAGCAGCGGCATATCGTTCTCCTGATAAAATTTCAGTGAAAAGCTGCTGTAGTAATTCCTGTGGTTCTGCCGCCACTCAAATTCCACCAGTTCCTTGCCGGCTCTGTATGCATCCGGGTTTTCCATCCTGTCTCCGTCTTTGATCTGTGACGTTACAACAAGCCGATACAGCGAGCATCCTGTCAGCGCAAGCAGGGCAATTACCGAAACGGTAATCAGCGCAGCTTTCACTGCCGATTTCACGTCAGATCCCCGTCGTCAAACGGGTCTCCGCATTCGGGGCAGAACTTCGGCGGATGCGCGGGATCAGCCGGCTCCCAGCCGCATTTGTCGCACTTGTACTGCGGAACACCGGCCGGCTTCGGTTTGCCGCATTCGGCGCAGAATTTGCCCTTGTTCACCGCGCCGCAGCTGCACGTCCAGCCGTCTGCCTGCGATTCCGGCTTTTTGGTGCCGCATTCCGGGCAAAATTTTCCCGGACCGCGCTCGCAGTCCGGGGAAATTTTCGTTCAGTCCGCCGCCGGCTCAAAATCGCTGGCTGGGTGCTTGCAGATGGGGCAGACGAAGTCGGCGGGCAGGGTCTCCCCTTCGTAGATATAACCGCACACAGTACACACCCAGCGCTTCTTTCCAGGCTCGGCGGCGGGGGCGGCAGGGCGAGGCTTGATGCTGGCCTGGTAATAGGCATAGGTGGCGCTGTTCTCCCGGCTGAGGGTGTCCCCCTCCACCACGTCGGCCACAAATAGGGTGTGGGTACCCAGGTCCATGGTGGAGACGACCTTGCAGGACAGCCAGGCGTTCGTCCCCTCTGTCACGGCCAGCAGGCCGTTTTCCGTGCGTGTGGCGTGGGCAAAGCCCTGGAACTTGTCTACGTCCCGGCCCGACTGAAAGCCGAACCGCTGAAACAGGGAAAAATCGGCCTTTTCGGTGAGGACAGACAGGTTGAACGCCCCCGTCTCCAGGACCATATCGTGGGTGAAATTGCTCTTGTTCACGGTGATGAGCACCCGGTTTGGCTGGCTGGTCACCTGGATGCCGGTGTTGATGATGCAGCCGCTGTCCTTCTCCCCCCGGCGGGCGGTCAGGACGAACAGACCATAACTGAGCGCATACATGGCTTTCGGGTCTTTCATTGGATAAAACCTCCTTCAGATTGGTCGGACCTTCTTCCTGCTGTCAGCATAACACATCTTGCTCTCAATTACAATATAAAAACGATAATTATTATTGTTTATTTTTCATCAGGAAGTCTTACCACAAGTCAGCTTGGCATAAAAATTCCGTTCTCCCAGCTGGGGAAGAACGGAATTTTTATGCGTTCAGCGTTCGTAGCCGATGTACTTTTCCAGGATGTCCAGGGGCACCCGGCTGCCCTGCTCCTCGCCGATTTTACAGAAGCCGTATTTTCCATAAAAATACCGCGCGTGGTCGTTGTAGGGGGCGCAGCGCAGGCGGAGCTTATCCCGGCCCAGGGGGCGGTAGAAGGACACGGCCTGCCCGATGAGCTGAACGCCCAGATTCTGCGCCCGCCGCTGGGGCACGATGTAGCAGAAGGGGATATAGCCCGCGTTGTCCCCCCGGCAGCGCTCCGGGTCCAGCTGGAGGATGCCCGCCGGCTCCGCGCCGGCCATGGCCACCGTCACCCCCCAGGGGGTGCGGGACAGGTGCTCCTCGGCCGCCCGAAGGAACCCCGCTCCGTCGAAGGGGATGCCGGTCCCGTGGGTGCCCGTCCAGGCGTTGCGCCGGGCGGCGAGATAGAAGTCCCGCTCCCGGGGCCAGTCCGCCGGGCGGAACCACAGGCTGGTGTCCAGCAGGCGGCTGCTGTTCCCGAACCACTTCTGGCTCTGACCGGCGGGGGCGGGCTCCAGCTCGTCCAGATGGGAGCGGTCCATCTCATACTTTACGGTAAACGTCCCGTCTTCATAGGTCAGGCAGGTGACGGCGGTGTTGGCGCTGTGGCCCTGCCGGGCCCAGTCGGCGGGGGCCACACCCTTGATGTTGGACACAGCCTGGCGGATGGCCGTGCCGTGGCTGAACACCGCCACCGTCTGCCCCGGGTGGGCGGCGGCAATGCGGTGCAGGGCCCGCTCCACCCGCAGACCCAGGCCGCCGAAGCTGTCGCCGTTGGGGGCCTGCCAGGAGGGGTCGTTGGTCAGAAAGCGGTCCAGCTCCTGGGGCACCCGGCGGGCCGCTTCGCCCCAGGTCCAGTTCTCCCAGTCGCCCATGTGGATCTCCCGCAGGTCGGGGTCGGTGTGCAGCTCCAGCCCCTTGGGGAGGGTGACTGCCCGGGCGGTGGTCATGGTGCGGTACAGGTCGCTGGAATAGACGGCGTCCACCGGGATGTCCCGAAAGCGCCGGGCCAGTGCTTCGATTTGCAGAAAGCCGTGGTCGGTGATGAGGGAATTATACCAGCCCTGAATGCGGCGGTAGAGGTTGCCCTCCGCCTCGGCGTGGCGAATAAGGTACAGCGTGGTCATGGGAACCGCTCCTTTATTTGTCTCCCAAGTCTTTTTTCCTGCTCCGCCCCCTGCGGGGGGCGGAGTGTGGGGTTCATCCGGGCTGTTACCGGTCGGTCGTCCGGTCCGTTCCGTTCTCCGCCAGGGTGGCGGTGCGGAACTGCCGCAGCACCGCGGCCAACTCCGCCCGGGTGACGCTGCGGCCGGGCCGCAAGGTCCCGTCCTGATAGCCGGACAGCAGGCCCTGGCCCACGGCCCATTCCAGGCCGCTCCCGGCCCAGGCGGAGACATCCCCCCCGTCGGTAAAGCGGGACAGGTCCGCCCCGTCCGCCGTCTCCCCCCGGGACGCCCCGGCGTAGTCGGCGTATTTCGTCAGCACCAGGGCCAGCTGCTCCCGGCTCAAGGCCCCGTCCGGGCCGAAGCTCCGGGCGGTGACGCCGGAGAGGATGCCCTGCTCCGTGCACCAGGCCACAGCGGTGGCATACCACACGCCGGGGTCCACATCCCGGAAGGACGCGGCCTGCTCCGGCTGCTGCGAGCCGCCCAGCCGCCACAGCAGCTGGGCCATCTGGGCCCGGGTGACTGTGCCGTCGGGGGTGAACCGGTCGCCGCCGGTGCCCGACATGAGGCCCAGGTCCATCACATACTCCACGGCCTCGTAGTACCAGGCCCCGGCCTTGACGTCGGAGGGGAGAATGACCTTGTCAAAGGCCCGGACGTAGTAGGACTGCTCCTGCTTCCCGTCGGCGCTGTGCAGGGTGAACAGATAGAGGACGCTGTCCGGGTCCTGGCTGCCGGAGGCGGACAGCAGGCCGGAGGCGGCCCGCTCCTTCAGCACCTCGCTCCCCCGCCGAATCAGGGTCTGGACCGACAGCCCGCAGGCCTGCCCGGCGGCCAGCAGCACCCTGCCGGACCAGGGGGTCAGGGCGCCCTGGCCGCTGAGACTGTCATACACCGGGGCGCTCTCCCCGTCCAGCATCTCATAGACCCCGTCGCCGTTCAGGTCGGTGAGGTAGTCCACACTGACCCAGGTGTCGGCGGTGTTGGGCCGGACGTAGAAGGCGCTCTCCCCCGCCACCCGGTTGATCTGGCAGGCATATTGCAGCGAGCTGTATTTGCGGAAGGTCCCGCCGCTGCGGCGGTACAGGTCCACCCGAAGGGTCTGCTGGGGAAAGTCCATCTGCTCCCCGTCCATGAGAAAGTCGGCCCAGCGGCTGTCGGCCGCCCCGGCGCTGCCCACCAGGGCACACACCAGCGCCAGGGCCACCAGCAGCGCGGACCATCGTTTTGTCTGAATCATACTTTGCTCCTTTCCTCTCCCCCGCAGTCGGGGGCGGACCGGCGCGGCGTTGCGCCGGATGGAGTTAGTATACCAAAAAATGGCGGCTTTATCAAGATAGGGGGAAAAGGCTGGCAAAATCACGGAGAATTGCGGTCAGAGCTCCCCCTGATTTCTCAACCGTTCCAATAATGCCTAGCACCTGCCGCCTATGGCAGGTGGGGCGGGGAATTTTTTGTTGTTTACTGTGCATTTCCTGGTTTGGGGACAAATTCAATCTTCAAGGCCATGCCCATTCCATCTGCAAGTCTTTTCAAAAGGTTTACCGTCGGATTTCTGGTTCCATTCTCTAGCTTGCTAATATCCGCCTGGTTGATTCCAGTCCTCTGGGCTAATTCCGCCTGGGTCAAGTTTTGAGATACCCTTGCCGCTATGATTGCCCGGATCACATCAAATTCCGGCTGAAGCGCCTCATACTCCCGCACAAAATCCGCATTTTTCATCTGTTCCCGCTTAAATTGTGTCAGTGTTTTCATGCATTTTTCATCCTTTCTAAAAAATCTGTACGGCGCTGTTTCGCAAGTCGAATTTCTTCCGGAGGCGTTCTCTGCGTCTTCTTCACAAAGCCGTTCGTCAGCACTATGTTTCCCTCATAATAGAAGAAATACAGCACTCTCGTGATATTACTCCCCACCTTGCAGCGAAGCTCAAAAATTCCATCTTCAATCGGCTTGCTATACGGTGCTCTCAGTTGATTCCCATTTTCTGCTAGAATTTCTAGCAGACCAGTCAGCTTCGCTCTCATTTTCGTGTCCAACTGAAGCATAAATTCTTCCACCGGACACGCACCGTTTTCGCGTTCATAAAATATTACTTCAAACTGCGGCATCTGCTTATCCTCTGTTTCTATTATATGGTATATATGCCATATTGTCAATCACTCACTTACCTTACTCCCCTCCACACAGATCCACGTTGTCCCCGCCTTGCGGTTGACGCGGATGTCGCGGAAGCCGGCGCGGTCCAGCAGGGCGAAGAACTCCTCCGGGGTTGGGTTGAAGCGGCGGAGCATGGCCGCGCCGTCCGCCCCCTGGGGGCAGCGGGGGTTGCCCGCCTGGGTAATCTCCCGCTGGGTCCCGGGCTCCATGGTGCTCTCTCCTCTCATCCTAATACCTCGAACAGACTGCCCCACAGGCGGTCCAGGTCCTCAAAGCGCACACCGTCGTGCAGACAGACGGCGGCTCCGTCCTCTGCCCGGGCCAGGAAAATGCCCTGCCGGGCCAGGGCGGACAGCACCCCGTCCGGCGCCCGGCCGGGGAAGCGGAGGGTCACCCGTCCTGTGCTCTGGTCCGCCGACTGCACCTGGGGGCCGCCGGGGCCGAAGTCCTCCATCCGGGCCTTGCAGTGCCGGACCAGGCGGGCCAGCCGGGCGGGGTCGTGGGGCGTGTTTGTCCTCCGGTCAAAATGCAGCTCATTCATAGTCTCGTCTCCAGGGGAATTCCCACCGAAAAGTGTTTATGTTCCAGCTGCCGCAGCAGCACGGGCAGGACCCGGGCGGTGTCCGCCCCGCCGGGCAGGGTCAGATAGGTGCTCCGGGTGCGCCCCGCCAGGCGGCGGGTGGTCCGGGCGGCGAAGGTGCTTGCGCCCACCCCCGCCGGGTCCAGGGACAGGGTCTCCCGCCAGCACACCCAGCCCGCGGCCTCCAGCGTCCCCCGCTGATTTTCGGGCACACAGGCCACGGTGGTCCGGGTCAGCGTCTCCCGCTCCAGGGTGCGCTGCCCCGCGCTGAGCAGGCGGCGGGTCTCCCGCACGTCGTCCCCCTGGGCCAGGATGCCCACGGTGTGCCCCTGCCCCACCAGCTGGCGCAGCAGGTCCCCCTGCCCCTCCATGTCCTCCGGGGAGAACAGAAACAGGCCGTAGTGCCCCGTGCTGGTCAGCACGGTGAGCAGGGCGGTGAGGTCGTCCCCCGCCTGACAGCGGAAGGCCAGATAGGTCTGCACCTCGGCGCTGCCGTCCTCGCTCTCATCGCTCTGGGTGGGCTTGCTATTGGCTCCGGTGCCGTCTCCGCCGGAGGGGGTCTGGCTCTGGTTGTAGTCCCGGAGACGGCGGTTGATGAGATCCCCCGCCGCGTCGATGAACTTGGCGTCGGACAGGACCACGGCGTCGCTCTTGATGCGGACCAGGTAGGCCTGGTCCATATCGGTGAGCTGGTTATAGGTATAGCTCAGCCCGAAAAAGTCGCACACCTTGCCCAGGGAGACGTAGGGCCGGCCGTTCCGCAGAATGGCCCGGGCGGAGTAGGCCTCGCCGGTGATGTCGTTCCGGCAGGTGCCCTCGTTTAAGTCAAACAGCAGCACCTGGCGCATCCGGTAAAAGCTCAGCGTCCCCCCGCTGCGGGAGTAGCTGCACTCAACGTCCAGGTCCACCCCGGTGGTCCCGCTGTCGAACACCGAGTAGGGCACATAGAGCACCCCGCCGGACCACAGAGGCATGGTGTCCCGGGTCAGGGGGAGCACCGTGTCGTTGACGGACGTAAAACACAGATTGGCCGCCGAGGCCGGCAGGGGCAGCAGCACCCCCAGCAGCAGCGTCACCGTCAGCAGCCAGCTGAGCCACGATTTTCTTGTCTTCACGGGGTGCGTCCCCTCCTTCGCTGGATTTGCAGCTTATCAAAAAAGTGGCTTCGCCGCTTTTTTGACAGTCTGAAACGCACCTCCAGAGACCTTTTTCGTCTCCGGAGGTGCGTTTTTTTCTCTCAATCCGCCAGCTTATCCAGCAGACTCGCCAGCTCGTCCAGCTTCTCGCCGGGGTCGCCGCTGTCCATGGCCTCCCGCACGCAGCAGTCCATGTGGGCGCGGAGCACCAGGCGGTTGGCCTTTTTCAGAATGGATTGGGTGGCCATCAGCTGGTTGGACACGTCCAGGCAGTAGCGGTCCTCCTCCACCATTTTCAGGATGCCGTCGATTTGGCCCCGGGCGGTTTTCAGCAGACGGGTTATCTGTGCGCGGTCGGCCTTCACTGCACGGACACCACCTCATAGCCCGCCTGGGTGACGGCATCGGTCAGCGCCTGGTCGCTCACGGCGGCGGACAGAGTGACCACCGCCCGCTTGTGCTCCAGGTCGGCCTTGGCGGCGGTGACGCCCTCCACGGCGGACAGGGCCTTCTCCACATGGGCCACACAGTGGGCGCACATCATACCCTCGATGTTCAGCGTCTTTTCCATGGTATTGGTTCCTCCTTGTTGTGCGTTGTCGATTTCGCTTTCTTCCAAAGCCGTCGGGGCGGAGGCCGTCTCCGGTCCCGCTCCGGCGGAAGCACCGGCGGTATCGCCGGGAACTTCTTTTGTGGCAAACCTGCTCCTGAAATACCGCAGCCGCAGGGCGTTGGTCACCACGCATACCGAGCTCAGGCTCATGGCCGCCGAGGCGAACATGGGGTTGAGCATATAGTGGGTGAGCCCCAGGGCGTAGAACACCCCGGCCGCCAGGGGAATCCCCAGGCTGTTGTAGAAAAAGGCCCAGAACAGATTCTGCTTGATGTTCCGGATGGTGGCCCGGGACAGCTCCACCGCCGCCGCCGCGTCCAGCAGGTCGGACTTCATCAGCACGATGTCCGCCGACTCGATGGCCACGTCGGTGCCCGCGCCGATGGCCAGCCCCACATCCGCCCGGGCCAGGGCCGGGGCATCGTTGATGCCGTCGCCCACCATAGCCACCCGTTTGCCCTGGCTCTGGAGCTCGGCCACCTTCCGCTCCTTGTCCTGGGGCAGCACCTCGGCCATCACCTGGGTCACCCCCAGGGCCTTGCCGATGGCATCCGCCGTGCGGCGGTTGTCGCCGGTGAGCATAATAACGTCAATGCCCAGACTGCGGAAGGCGGACACCGCCGCCCCGCTGGTGGGCTTGGGGGTGTCGGCCACGGCCACCAGACCCAGGACCTCCTTCCCGTCGGCGAAGTACAGGGGTGTTTTCCCCTCCTCCGCCAGCCGGTCCGCCCGGGCGGGGAAGTCCCCCAGGTCCGCGCCGGCCTCCTCCATCATGGCCCGGCTGCCGCCCAAAAAGCGCACACCGCCCACCCGGGCGGTGACGCCCCGGCCGTGGACCGCCTGGAACTCCGTCACCGCGGCGGTCTCCAGCCCCCGGGTCCTGGCCTCCTCCGCGATGGCCGCAGCCAGGGGGTGCTCCGAGGGACGCTCCAGGCAGGCCGCCAGGGTCAGCAGCCCGTTTTCATCCATCTTCTCGCCGGGGATTACGTCGGTGACCACCGGCTTGCCCCGGGTCAGGGTGCCCGTCTTGTCCAGCACCACCGTGTCGATGGTGTGCAGGGTCTCCAGCGCCTGGGCGGACTTGATGAGGATTCCGTTCTCCGCGCCCTTTCCGGTGCCCACCATGATGGCCACCGGCGTGGCCAGACCCAGGGCGCAGGGGCAGGAGATCACCAGCACCGCCACCCCCGCCGTCAGCGCCTGGGTGACACTGTGGCCGGTGACGAGCCACGCGGCGGCGGACAGGGCGGCGATGACCATGACCACCGGCACGAACACCCCCGCCACCCGGTCGGCCAGCTTGGCGATGGGGGCCTTGGAGGCGGAGGCCTCCTCCACCAGCCGGATCATCTGGGCCAGGGTGGTGTCCTCCCCCACCCGGCTGGCCTCAAAGACGAAGGAGCCGGAGCGGTTGATGGACGCGGCGGCCACCTTGTCCCCCACGGACTTGTCCACCGGCAGGGACTCGCCGGTGAGGGCGGACTCGTCCACGGCGGACTGCCCCTCGACAATGACGCCGTCCACCGGGATGGCCTGGCCGGGCCGGACCACCACCCTGTCGCCCACCCGGACGTCCTCCACGGGGATCTCTGCCTCGGCCCCGTCCCGCAGCACATGGGCGGTCTTGGGGGCCAGGTCCATCAGCCGGGTAATGGCCTGGGAGGTCTTGCCCCGGGACCGGGTCTCCAGATACTTGCCCAGGGTGATGAGGGTCAGAATCATACCGGCGGACTCGAAATACAGGTCCATGTGGTACTTCTCCACCAGGTCCAGGTCGCCCCGGCCCAGGCCGTAGCCCATCTGGTAGATGGCGAAAATGCCGTAGACCACTGCGGCGGAGGAGCCCACGGCAATGAGCGCGTCCATATTGGGCGCCCGGTGCCACAGGGTCTGAAAGCCCACCCGGTAATATTTGTCGTTGAGATACATAATGGCCAGGGTCAGCAGCAGCTGGGTCATGCCGTAGGCCACGGCGTTGGGCAGCCCGGACAGGAAGCCGGGCAGGGGCAGACCCATCATGTGCCCCATGGAGAGATAGAACAGGGGCAGCAGGAACACCAGCGACCAGAGGAACCGCCGCCGCATAGACACCAGCTCCCGGTCCATGCTCTCCTGGGCCGCGCCGCGCTCTGCCCGGGCGCTGTGCGTCTCACCGGGGAGCGCGGCCCCGTAGCCCGCCGCCTCCACCGCCTGGATCACGGCCTGGGGCGTGGTCTGCGCCGGGTCGTAGTCCACCAGCATACTGTTGGTCATTAGGCTGACGTCCGCCTGCTGAACGCCCGCCACCTTCCGCACCGCCTTCTCCACATGGGAGGAGCAGGCCGTGCAGGTCATCCCTGTCACTTGGAACTTCTGTTTTGCCATCCTGTGCCAACCTTCTTTTTTGCAGCTTCATACACCCCAGGGGGGTGGGGTGTCTATACCATAGCACGGGAGTAGGTTTTTGTCAACCCCCCCGCCCATTCAGCGTACCCATTTTTCTTCTTCCGGATTCCGAGATC
>URTG01000060.1 GCA_900550705.1 uncultured Eubacteriales bacterium
GCGGGCCGCTGGGGACAGCGGCCCCTACGGGAGGGAACGGAAGCCACGCTTTTCTTACTTGATCTTCTCCCCCCGTCCCACAGCCCCCATGGCCTCTACCCGCTGGTTCATTTTGCGCTTGCGGGCGGAGGAGTAGGACAGGCGGTCGGCCAGGGCCTTGCGGTCGCCGTTCTGGATGAGCTGGCGGTAGGCGTGGAGGTTGTTTTCCAGCTTCTCCAGGGCCTCGCACAGGGCGTCGGAGTTCAAAGAGAACAGCTGGGTCCACAGGGGCACGTCCAGGGCGGCCACGCGGGTGCAGCCACGGAAGGAGTCGCCCTCGAAGCCCTGGAAGCGGAACAGATTGGGGTCGTCACACACGGCCACGGCGATGACGTGCATGAGCTGGCTGGTGTAGGCGATGATGGCGTCGTGCTCCTCCGGCGTGGTCTTGACCACGTTGACGCAGCCCACATGGGCGGCCACCCGCTCCATCAGGGCGATGTGCTCCGGGGAGGACTGCTCGTTGGGGGTGAGGATATAGTGGGCGCCGTGGAACATATTGAACAGGGAGTGCTGGATGCCGGAGAACTCCGTGCCCGCCATGGGGTGTCCGCCCACAAAGGAGACATTGCCGGGCAGGGCCTTGGCCGCCTGGAGCACCGCGCCCTTGATGCCGCACACGTCGGTGACCATGGCCCCGGGCTTGAAGTGGTCCTTGTGCTCGGCCAGAAAATCCACGATCCCCTGGGGGTGGAGGCAGAGGAACACCAGGTCCCCCTGGGCCAGGGCCTTCACCGGGTCGGTCTCCGCCTGCTCCACGATGCCCTCCTCCAGGGCGTAGCGCAGGGTGGGCTCGCTGACATCCACGCCGATGCGGTCGTAATCCTCAAACCCCCGCAGGGCCTTGGCCATAGAGCCGCCAATCAGGCCCAGGCCGACAATGACGATATGTTGATTCATAGGAATAGCCTCCAAATGCGTTTGATTTCAGTTCGGAGGCTGACAAACAGAATGTAGGGACGGCCTTTGGCCGCCCGCACAGCTCGGTGCCGGAATCCGGGCGGCCGCAGACCGCCCCTGGGAGAGGAACGGCGACTGGGTTCAACCTCCAAGCTCGCTGACGGTACTTTAACACATTTAGCCGTTAAAGTCAAGAGCGGACGGTCAAGGATTTAAGCTGGCGATAAACTGCCGGGCCACCCGGGGGGTGCGGCCGGAGTGGCGGATCTCCCAGGTCATGGCCTGGGCGTGGAGGGTCTCCGGGGCCAGGGTGATGCCCGCCTGCTGGGCCAGGTAGTCCACCAGGGCCAGATAGCCCGCCTTGTTCATGGTCAGGTAGGGGATTCGCAGGCCGAAGCGCTCGGCCAGGGCGGTTTTTTCCGAGATGGTCTCGGCGGCATCCACCTCGTCGCTGCCCCGGTCGCTGAAGTTCTGGCGCACCAGGTGGCGGCGGTTGGAGGTGGCGTAGATGACCACGTTCCCCGGGCGGCGCTCCAGGCTGCCCTCCAGAATGGTTTTCAGGGAGGAATAGGTCTTGTCGTCCTGGTCAAAGGCCAGGTCGTCGATGAACAGAATGAACTTCTGCCGCTTGCCCGCCAGGGAGCGCATGAGCTGGGGCAGACCGGTGAGATTTTCCTTCTGCACCTCGATGAGCCGCAGGTCCTCCATGCCGGGGAGATAGAGCATAGACTTCACCGTGGCGGATTTGCCCGTGCCGCCGTCGCCGAACAGCAGGACGTTGTTGGCCGCCCGACCGGCCATGAGCTGGCGGGTGTTGGCCTCCACCTGGCCCCGCTGGTGCTCGTAGCCCAGCAGCTCGGCGGGCTTGGGGCAGTCCGGGTCGGCCACGGGGACCAGGGTGCCCTCCTCCCACAGAAAGGCGCGGTACCGGGCGAACCGCCCCGCGCCGTGGACCTGGTAGAACCGGGTCAGCGCCTCAAAATCGAAGGAGGCCCCCACGGTCCAGCGGGGCAGGTGCTCCAGCACCGGGGCGAACTCCTCCCCCAGCTGGAAGGAGATGGCATCCAGAAACCGGCGGCAGTCGGTGTTGGCCAGGGCCAGCAGGGCATCCACGTCCCGGCGGGCGGCGTCGGCCAGCGCCGGGTCAGCCCCCGCCCCCTGGGCGGCCAGGGCGTAGGGACTTTCGGTATAGCACAGCCGGTCCCACAGCCAGTCGCCGATGCCCTTGCACCCGGCGGAGCGCAGGGTATGGAACAGGGCGGTATAGGCATCCAGCGCCCCCTCGCCGTCCTCCTCCCGCAGGGCATCCAGCAGACGCAGGGTGCAGTCCAGCACGGGTTCCTTCCGTAACTCACGATAAACCGACAGGCCCAGCAGCGCGGCCCGCAGAGCAGTACATTCCATAGAAATCGCTCCTTGCAAAGTAGTGTGGCCTTTATTGTAAGCACTCCGCAGAACCTTGTCAACAGCTTGTCGAAAAAGTAGCTTCGCCGCTTTTTTGCCAAGCTGTAAACATTTTAACTGCGTTAAAATGTTATTGATTTCAAGGAAAGGGAACCCTGACGGTTCCCTTTCCAACTATCCCTCCTTCCGAACCCTTCGGCTGGAAGGACTTTTTCGACAGTCTGGTCAATAACCTCCGATTTTACACGGAATTAACAAAGCTGCGGTTTCGCATTTTACATTGAGTTTTTATACTGGGGACTGTAAGCGAAAGAGCTACATCAAACAGTCTCCGGCGCACAACAGAAAGGCCGGAGCAGTAAAGGAGTTTTTTCCATGAAAAAGTTATTTTCTCTGGCCCTGACCGCCGCCCTGGCCCTGTCTCTGCTGGCGGGCTGCGGCAGCAAGACAAACGGGGATACCAACACCGGCTCCACCGGCAGCGTCGATGCGACGGCCAGCGAGCTTACCGGCACGGTGAACACCAACGGCTCCACCTCCATGGAGAAGGTGATGAAGATCCTCATCGAGAGCTTCGCCGAGGAGAACCCCGGCGTCACCGTGAACTACACCGGCTCCGGCTCCGGCGCGGGCGTCACCTCCGCCATTGACGGCACCGCCGACCTGGGCCTGGCCTCCCGGGCGCTGAAGCCCGAGGAGGAGAGCCAGGGCGCGCAGGCCCACATCGTGGCCCTGGACGGCGTGGCCGTGGTGGTCAACCCCGGCAACCCGGTGGGGGACCTGACCGTGGACCAGATCGCCAGGATCTTCACCGGTGAGATCACCAACTGGAAGGACCTGGGCGGGGACGACGCGGAGATCGCCGTCTACGGCCGGGAGGCCGGCTCCGGCACCCGGGGCGCCTTTGAGGAGATCGTAGGCGTCACCGACAACTGCAAGTATCTGAACGAGTACTCCTCCACCGGCGACGTCATCGGCAACGTGGCCTCCAACCCCAGCGCCATCGGCTACGCCTCTCTGTCCGCCGTGGGCGACAACGTGAAGGCTGTGAAGGTCAACGGTGTGGACTGCACCGAGGCCACCGTGCGGGACGGCAGCTACGAGATCCAGCGCCCCTTCATCATGATCACCAAGGACGGCACCCAGCTCAGCGACGCGGCCCGGGCTTTCCTGGACTACGCGGAGAGCAGCGATGTGGCCGACCTCATCGCCCAGGCCGGTGCGGTCCCTCCCGCCGCCCAGTAACCACCCAAGTGAAAACGGGAAGCCCCGCCGCCCTCCCTGGCCCGGGCTTCCCGTTTTGCGGGGCCTGCTCCCCTGTGTGAGCGGGCAAAAAAATCGGACTTCAAGAAAGGCGGACTGCTCTGTGAAGCGTTCGGTCAACTCTGCCCTGCTGGAGCGGGCAATGCAGCTTCTCTTTTTCCTGTGCGGGTTTGTGGCGGTGGCCTTTGTGCTGGTCATCACCGGGTATCTGGTGCTGTCCGGCCTGCCGGCCATCCGCCAGGTGGGTCTGTTCCGCTTTCTGCTGGGCACCACCTGGGATTCGGCCAATCAGACCAACCCCCAATACGGAATTCTTCCCTTTATCCTCACCTCGGTCTACGGCACCGCCGGGGCCATTCTCATGGGCGTGCCCGTGGGATTTATGACGGCCATGTTCCTGGCCAAGGCGGCCCCGCCCAGGCTGGCGGCCCTGGTCCGGCCGGCGGTGGACCTGCTGGCGGGGATTCCCTCGGTGGTCTATGGCATGGTAGGCATGGTGGTGCTGCTGCCCGCCATCCGGAGCCTGTTCCATCTCCCGGCGGGGGACACCCTGCTGGCCGCCATTCTGGTGCTGGCGGTGATGATCCTGCCCTCCATCATCTCCGTGTCGGAGACCGCCCTGCGGGCGGTGCCCCGGGAGTATGAGGAGGCCAGCCTGGCCCTGGGGGCCACGGAGATGGAGACCTACTTCCGCGTCACTGCGCCGGCAGCCAAAAGCGGCATCACCGCCGCCGTGGTGCTGGGCGTGGGCCGGGCCATCGGCGAGGCTATGGCCATTATGATGGTGGCGGGCAACGCGGCCAATCTGCCCGGACTGCTGAAAAGCGTCAAATTCCTCACCACCGCCGTGGCCAGCGAGATGTCTTACGCCGCCGACGGCTCCCTGCAAAAAATGGCGCTGTTTTCCATCGGCCTGGTGCTGTTTCTCTTTATTATGATGATCAATGTCCTGCTGAACCGGGTGCTGAAGCGGGAGAAGGAGTGAGCAACATGGAAGGAACCACCGTTCTGACGGCCCGGACCGCCCCTGTGGCGGAGGGGAGGACGGGCGCCTCGGCCCTGAGCCGGGGCCGCCGCCTGTATGACACGGGCCTGCGGAGCCTGCTGTGGCTCAGCGCCGGTCTGACCTGCGCCCTGCTGCTGGCCCTCATCGGCTACATCCTGTGGCGGGGCGTGCCCCAGCTGAGCTGGGAGTTTCTGAGCACCGCCGAGTCGGTGCGCCGGGGTACCCTGGGCATTCTGCCCGCCCTGGCCAACACCCTGTATGTGGTGGCGGTCACTCTGGCCATCGCCCTGCCCCTGGGCGTGGGGGCGGCGGTGTATCTGACGGAATACGCCCAGCATCACCGCCTGGTGGAGGGCATCGAGTTTGCCTCAGAGACCCTGTCCGGCATCCCCTCCATTCTATACGCCCTGGTGGGCTACCTGGCCTTCTGCAAGACGCTGGGCCTGGGCTACTCTCTGCTGGCCGCGTCCATGACCCTGGCCATGATGAACCTGCCCACCATCATCCGCACCACCCAGGAGTCGCTGAAGACGGTGCCCCAGTCCTATCGCGAGGGTGCCCTGGGTCTGGGCAGCGGCAGGTGGCACATGATCCGCACCGTGGTCCTGCCCGGGTCCATCGACGGCATCGTCACCGGCTGTATCCTGGCGGTGGGCCGCATTGTGGGCGAGTCGGCGGTGCTGCTCTATGTGGGCGGCATGGGCGGCTCCATGAACCACTTCTTCGCCAGTCCCGACAAATTGATCCACAGCTCCGGCGCAACGCTGACGGTACAGCTCTACGTCTTCGCCAAGGAGCGGGCCATGATGGACCCGGCCTTTGCCGTGGCGGTGGTGCTGCTGGTGCTGACCTTTGGCATCAACCTGGCGGCCAAGGCGGCGGGCAAGCGGCTGCGCCAGAAATAAGGAGGAACTGACCCAAATGGATGAGACGATTTTGTCCGCAAAGGACCTGAATCTATACTACGGCGAGAACCACGCCCTGAAGGACGTGAGCATCAGCATCCCGGCCCACCAGATCACCGCCCTCATCGGCCCCTCCGGCTGCGGCAAGTCCACCTTTCTGCGGACGCTGAACCGGATGAACGACCTGATCCCCAGCGTGAAGATCACCGGCTCCCTGACCTATCGGGGGGAGGAGATCTACGCCCCGGGCCGGGACGTGACCGACCTGCGGAAGCACATCGGCATGGTGTTTCAGAAGGCCAACCCCTTCCCCATGTCCATCTATGACAATGTGGCCTACGGCCCCCGGACCCACGGCATCCGCAACAAGGTCCGGCTGGACCAGCTGGTGGAGGAGTCCCTTCGGGGCGCGGCCATCTGGGACGAGGTGAAGGACCGGCTGAAAAAGTCCGCTCTGGGTCTGTCCGGCGGCCAGCAGCAGCGGCTGTGCATTGCCCGGGCCCTGGCCGTCAAGCCCGACGTGCTGCTGATGGACGAGTCCACCTCGGCTCTGGACCCCATTTCCACTTCGAAGATCGAAGACCTTGCGATGGAGCTCAAAAACGATTATACTATCGTTATGGTGACCCATAATATGCAGCAGGCCGCCCGGATCTCCGACAACACCGCCTTCTTCCTGCTGGGGGAGCTGGTGGAGTTTGGAAAGACGTCCAGCGTCTTTGCCTCCCCGCAGGACAAGCGGACGGAGGACTACATCACCGGGAGGTTTGGCTGAGATGCGGAACCGATTCAATGAACAGCTGGAGCAGCTGAACGTAGGACTGATCAAAATGGGCGCGCTGTGCGAGGAGGCCATCTCCGCCGCCTGCAAGGCCCTGCTGGAGGGCGACCGGAACATGGGCGAGAGGGCCGCGGACCTGGAGCGGGAGATCGACGGCCGGGAGCGGGAGATCGAAAACCTGTGCATGGACCTGCTGCTGCGGCAGCAGCCCGTGGCCGGCGACCTGCGGACCGTGTCCGCCGCTATGCGGATGATCGCCGACATGGAGCGCATCGGCGACCAGGCCGCCGACATTGCGGAGATCGCCCGGGACCTGCGGGCCAACTCCCTGGGCGGCGCCCTGCCCATGGCGAACCTGGCCCGGGAGGCGGTGGGCATGGTGACCGAGAGCGTGGACTCCTTTGTCCGCCGGGACCAGGGCCTGGCCCACGCCGTCATTCAGCGGGACGACAAGGTAGATGCCCTGTTCCTGGGCATCCGGGAGGCGCTGACCCGGCAGATCGCCGCCGGAGCCCCCGGCGACGTGTGCCTGGACCTGCTGATGACCGCCAAATACTTCGAGCGCATCGGCGACCACGCCTGCAACATCGCCCAGCGGGTGGAGTTTGTGGTCTCCGGCACCTACGAGGACGACTGACCCCAACATTCCGGAAGGAGCGGCAGCATGATCTACATTTTAGAGGACGACGACAGCATCCGCAAGCTGGTGGTTTACACCCTGACCAGCCAGGGCATGGAGGCCAAGGGCTTTGAGCGCCCCTCCCTGTTCTGGCGGGCCCTGGATCAGCAGGTCCCCGACCTGCTGCTGCTGGACATCATGCTGCCCGAGGAGGACGGCCTTCAGGTGCTGAAAAAGCTCCGGGAGCGCCCCGCCGCCCGCAAGCTGCCCGTCCTGCTGCTGACGGCCAAGAGCGCCGAGTATGACAAGGTCATCGGCCTGGACGCCGGGGCGGACGACTATATCGCCAAGCCCTTCGGCATGATGGAGCTGATGGCCCGTATCCGCGCCGCCCTGCGCCACGCCGGGTGGGAGGAGGACCGGGGCACCGTCTACCGGGCGGGCCGTCTCACCGTGGACCCCGGGCGGCACATCGTCAAGGACGGGGACCGGGAGGTGGTGCTGACGCTGAAGGAGTTTCAGCTCCTCTGCCTGCTGCTGGAGCGGCGGGGGGTGGTCCTCACCCGGGACCAGCTGCTGAACACCATCTGGGGCTATGAGTTCGACGGGGCCAGCCGCACCGTAGATGTCCACATCCGCACCCTGCGGCAGAAGCTGGGGGACTCCGGGGCCTGCATCGAGACCGTGCGGGGCGTGGGCTATAAAATCGCAGATTGACACCGGCACCCTGCCCGCAGGAAAACGGCGGGGTGCTTTTTTACGGGGTGCGTTTTGGTGGTGTGTCGGTTATCGCGGGACGCTGAGGACAGCGTCCCCTACAGGATTACAGGAAAAAACGAGAGGAGCGGGAGCCGTGCGAAGCAAGATTTTCCGCAGCTCCATGGCGGTGGGGGTGTCCGTCTTTGTGCTGGCGGTGGCCCTGTTCATGGGAATGCTGTATCAATATTTCAGCGACCAGATGACCCGGGAGCTTCAGGGGGAGGCCGCTATGGCCGCCCGGGGCGTGGAGCTGGCGGGGATGGACTATCTCACCGGACTGGCTGCCACCAATCGCGTCACCTGGGTGGCGGCGGACGGCACGGTGCTGTTCGACAACCGCGTGGACCCGGCCACCATGGAGAACCACCGGGACCGGACGGAGATTCAGCAGGCCCTGCTGGGCCGGGAGGGGGTCTGCGTCCGCACCTCCAGCACCCTGAGCCAGCGGACCTGCTATGTGGCCCGGCGGCTGGACGACGGCACGGTGCTCCGTCTGGCCGGGGCCCAGCACACGGTGGTGGCCCTGCTGCTGTCCATGGTGCAGCCCATGGGCATCATTCTGGCCATCACCCTGCTCATCGCTATGGCGCTGGCGGGGCAGCAGACCCGCCGCTTGGTGGAGCCTATCCTGAGCCTGGACCTGGAGCACCCGGAGAACGGCCAGGTCTATGAGGAGCTGGCCCCCCTCCTCACCCGCATCCGGCGGCAGAACGATACCATCCGCCACCAGATGGAGCTGCTCCAGCGGGGCAGACAGGAGTTCCAGGCGCTTACGGACAATATGGCCGAGGGCTTCCTTCTGCTGGACCGGCGGGGGCGGGTGCTGTCCTTCAACACCGGGGCGCTGACCCTTCTGGACGCCCCGGCTCCGGCGGCGGAGGCCAGCGTCTACACCCTGGACCGCAGCGATGTCTTCCGCCGCGCCGTGGAGCAGGCCCTGGCGGGGGTGCGGAGTCAGGGCCACCTCCAGCGGGCGGGCCGGTATATCCAGCTGCTGGCCGACCCGGTGCGGCAGGAGGAGAACATCGTGGGCGCGGTGCTGGTCCTGGTGGATGTGACCCAGCGGGAGCAGGGGGAGAAAATGCGCCGGGAGTTCACCGCCAACGTGTCTCACGAGCTGAAGACCCCCCTCACCGCCATCTCCGGCATGGCGGAAATTATGAAGGAGGGCGTGGTCCGCCCGGAGGATATGGCGGGCTTCGCCGGGGATATTTATAAGGAGAGCCAGCGCCTCATCGCCCTGGTGGAGGACATCATCCACCTGTCCCGCCTGGACGAGGGCGGCGGCGACCTGCCCCGGCAGGACGTGGACCTGCTGGCCCTGTCCCGCAGCGTGGCCCAGCGCCTGGAGCCGGTGGCCCAGGCACAGAAGGTCTCCCTCACCGTCCAGGGCGAGCCCTGCTCCGTGCCGGGCGTGCCCTCCATGCTGGACGAGATGGTCTATAACCTGTGCGAGAACGCCATCAAGTATAATAAGCCCGGCGGCTCCGTCACCCTCACCGCCGCCCCCGCCCCCCACGGCTGCACCCTCACCGTGAAGGACACCGGCATCGGCATCCCCGCCGAGGACCGCCAGCGGGTGTTCGAGCGCTTCTACCGCGTGGACAAGAGCCGCTCCAAGGCCATCGGCGGCACCGGCCTGGGCCTGTCCATCGTCAAACACGTCGCCGCCCTCCACGGGGCGGAAATCACCCTGGACAGCCGACTGGGGGAGGGGACGGAGGTGAAGGTCGTGTTTGGGGAGTGAGGAGTTAGGAGTTAGGAGTTAGGAGTTATCTGGCCCTTGGGCCGGTGCTTCTTGTCGAGGGGGACCCAGGGCCGTGAGTCCTTGTGTCAGAAGGGTTTTCTACCGATA
>URTG01000061.1 GCA_900550705.1 uncultured Eubacteriales bacterium
GGGTCTTGGTGAACGTCCTGACCTTTGGCAAGGTCACGATGTTTTATAAACTGATGAAACCGCAGGGTAAGCAGAATATCGCCCGAAAATTTCATGTGGATGCAAAAGAACTGCACAAGTACATGAGTTTATGCGGTCTGGCCCGCAATCAGTGCGCCCATGACGAGCGTTTTTTTGACCTGAAATTCCGTTGGCATCTGCACACCCGCAGCATTGCAAATTTCAGTTGCCTGGGATTGGAGCGAGACAAGAGTGGTTCCTATCCTTCCGGCACCAATGATGTGTACGCCATTGGCATCGTCTTCGCCAGGCTCTTAGGCACAGCAGATACCGCAGAGTTTATTGCTTCTATGTCTGCGGCATTTTCCAAATTAGAACAACAGCTGCACACCATCTCGATCAAAGATGTCATGCGCATCATGGGCTATCCCGCTGCGTGGGAACGTCTGCAACAACTCGCACGTTGAGTCATCCAAAACGAGGAGCACCCGCTTTTGGGAACCACTGCCCAGTGGAGCTGCAGCTGGATGTCTGAGTGCCAAAAACGCCATGATTTCAAAAAGCCCTCCGGTACGATCCTTGACGGACCGTGCCGGAGGGCTTTCGCTTTGTCCGCGTGAGGCGGACTTTTTTTGTGTTTTACAGCCAACGCTTTTTCCGAAAATGCCGGAGCAACAGCACGACGATGAGGACGCTGGCCCCGATCGCAGCAGGGTAGCCGTAGCGCCACGTCAGCTCAGGGATGTTGGTGAAGTTCATGCCATACCAGCCGGTGAGCAGAGTCAGGGGGAGGAAGACCACCGTAACCACGGTGAAGAGCTTCATCAGCTCGTTTTGCTGGATGGACAGCTGAGACTGGTAGGCCTCGCGCATCTGGCTGACGATCTCCTGCAAGTTGCGCACGGCACCCAAGTAACGGTCCATCCGGCTGCCCAGGATCAAGATCCGTTTGCGAAGGGCGCGGGTGAGCAGCTGGTTGTCATTGTCCGCCAGCTCGTCGAAGATGGCGGAGAGCTGCTCATAGTAGCGCTTGACCCGCAGCAGCTCCCGCCGCCAGGCGATGATCTTCTCCAGGGTCTCTTTTTGGTTGTCCATGTTGCTGGACAAAATTTCAGCTTCTGCCTCGTTGACCCCTTCCTCAAAGCGGTCCAAATAGTCCATGTCGCCTTTCATAAGGCGCTGAAAGAAGCGGTAGAGCAGCATCTCGCTGGTCATCTGGTCATCCGGGTCAACTTCCCGGACGATGGTCTGGACGCACTGCTGCGCCGGTTGGCTCTCACAGAAGAAGATCAGGTCCTCTTTGGTGAAATAGAGCAGGATCTTCGCCGCCTCCGTCTTCTGACGGATGTCATACCAGTCAAATGCCAGAAGATCATAGTCCTCAAAGCCTTCAAAGCTTTCACTCTGGTCTTCCTTGACATATCGGAACCGCTCCGGTGCCATGTAGGGGGCCGCTTCCTCCATTTGCGCAAAGGGCAGCACCAGCCGATGCATCGGCATTTTACACCTCGTCTTCGGCGGGGGTCTCTTCCATGCGGGTGACGGCGATGGAGAGGTCGTCAAGCTGCTTGTCGTCCACCACGTCGGGGCAGTTCATCATGAGGTCCGAGGCGTTCTGGACCTTGGGGAAGGCGATGACATCGCGGATGGAGGAAGCACCGGTCATGAGCATGACCAGACGGTCCAGGCCGTAGGCCAGGCCGCCGTGGGGGGGTGCGCCGTACTGGAAGGCGTTGACCAGGTGGCCGAAGCGCTCCTGAATGTCCTCGTCGGAGATGCCCAGAGCCTCGAAGGCCTTGGTCTGCATTTCCGGCGTGTTGATCCGGATGGAGCCGCCGCCCAGCTCGGTGCCGTTGAGGACGATGTCATAGGCGCGGGCGCGGCAGCCGGCCTTGTCGGTGAGCATCTTGTCCTCGTCCTCCAGCATGGGGGCAGTGAAGGGGTGGTGCATGGCCTGGTAGCGGCCCTCTTCCTCGGACCACTCGAACATGGGGAACTCGGTGACCCACAGGAACTTGAAGTCGTTGGGGTCCAGGATGCCCAGCTGCTTGGCGCACTCGATCCGAAGAGCGCCCAGGGAGGCAAAGACCACCTCGTCCTTGACGTCACCGACGATGAGGATCAGGTCGCCGTCCTTGGCGCCGGCCCGCTCCAGAATGGCGGCGTTCTCCTCGTCGGTCAGGAACTTCTGGTAGGAAGACGTGACCTTGCCGTCCAACATTCTGGCCCAGGCCAGGCCCTTGGCCTTATAGGTCTTGACGAACTCGCCCAGCTTGTCGATCTTCTTCCGGGGGAAGTCCTTGGCGTGGCCGTTCACGTTAATGAGACGGACGGAGCCGCCGGCCTTGACCGGCTCGGCAAAGACGCCGAAGCCGCAGTCCTTCACCAGGTCGGAGATGTCCTGCAGCTCAAAGCCGAAGCGCAGGTCGGGCTTGTCGGAGCCGAAGCGGTCCATGGCCTCCCGCCAGGGCATCCGCTGGAAGGGGGTCTGCACGTCCACGTCCAGGATCTGCTTGAACACCCGCTTCAGGAAGCCCTCCTGGATGGACATGATCTCGTCCTCGTTGAGGAAGGACATCTCCAGGTCGATCTGGGTGAACTCCGGCTGGCGGTCGGCCCGCAGGTCCTCGTCCCGGAAGCAGCGGGCGATCTGGAAGTAGCGGTCGAAGCCGGAGAGCATCAGCAGCTGCTTATACTGCTGGGGGGACTGGGGCAGGGCATAGAACTTGCCGGGATGGACGCGGCTGGGGACCAGATAGTCCCGGGCGCCCTCGGGGGTGGACTTGGTGAGGATGGGGGTCTCGATCTCCAGGAAGCCGTTCTCGTCGAAGTAGTCCCGGGCGATCTTGGTGATCTTGTGCCGGGTGGCGATGGCCTGCTGCATCTCCGGGCGGCGCAGGTCCAGATAGCGATACTTCAGCCGCAGCATATCGTTGGCGTTGGAGTGTTCCACGATCTCGAAGGGCGGGGTCTCCGCCTTGGCCAGCAGGCGCAGCTCGGTGACGTAGACCTCGATGTCGCCGGTGGCGATCTTGTTGGTCTTGCTCTCCCGCTCCCGGACCAGGCCGGTGGCGGCGACTACGAACTCCGAGCGGAGGGTGGCGGCCTTGTCGAAGATGGCCTTGTCGGTGCTGTCGTCAAAGGACAGCTGCACCAGGCCGGTGCGGTCCCGCAGGTCCACAAAGATCAGCCCGCCCAGGTCCCGCTGCCGCTGCACCCAGCCGCACACGGAAACCGTCTTGCCCGCGTCGGAAAGACGCAGTGCGCCGCAGTAATGACTGCGGTGGAAATCCTGAAGATTATCCACGAAAAATCAACTCCAATTTGTAATTTTGAATCGGGAAATAACGAATTGTATTAGAAAACGACGATTTTCTCAGCCTTCCCCTGGGGGAAGGTGGCGCGGGCGAAGCCCGTGACGGATGAGGGGAACGCCGAAGGGCCTTGCCTTTCTTCTGTCGAAACCGCACAGTTTTCGATACCGCTCCCCTCATCCGCCCCCTTCGGGGGCACCTTCCCCCAGGGGAAGGCTTTTTATAGCGCTTTATTCCGCGCCCTTGTCCTGCACCGGCGTGCCCTGGTTGAGGACGGCCAGGCCGGCCTGGATCTGGGCCACGGCGTCGGCGGGGGAGAGCTTGACCTGCTCGCCGGAGCGCATATTCTTCACCGCGGCCACGCCGGACTGGACCTCGTCGTCCCCCAGGAAGATCACATAGGGCACGCCCAGCTTGTCGGCGTAGGACATCTTCTGCTTGAACTTCTTCTGCTCGCCGTAGAGCTGGGTGCGGATGCCCGCGTTCCGCAGCTGGGTGGACAGGGCGATGGCGGGGCCCAGGTCGTCGGTCATGGGCAGGATGAGCACGTCGGCGGGGGCGGTGTTCAGCTGGTCGTTCAGGTAGCCCTGGTTCTCCAGCACGAAGAACAGCCGGGTCAGGCCGATGGAGATGCCCACGCCGGGCAGCTGCCGGTCGGTGTAATACTCGGCCAGGTTGTCATAGCGGCCGCCGGAGCAGATGGAGCCGATCTCCGGGTGATCCAGCATGGAGGTCTCATACACGGTGCCGGTGTAGTAATCCAGGCCCCGGGCGATGGTCAGGTCCAGCTTGAAGGCGGTCTCGGGCACGCCGAACTCGGCCAGATACTTGGCCACGGTGGTCAGCTCGTCCAGGCCCTCGTCGAACAGGGGGTCGCGGCCCCGGTAGCCCTCCAGGGCGGAGAGGACCTCCTGATTGCTGCCCTGAATGGCGATGAACTTTATAATTTCGCCGGCCTGGGTGTCGGTCAGGCCGATGTCGTCGGCGGTGAGCAGGTCCCGGACGCTCTTTTCGCCGATCTTCTCCAGCTTGTCCACCGTCCGCATGATGGCCCCGGACTGGCGGGTCAGGTCCAGCATGGAGTAGAAGCCGTTCAGGATCTTCCGGTTGTTCACCCGGATCTGAAAGCGCTTCAGGCCCAGGGAGGAGAAGGTGCGGTAGATGATGGCGGGGATCTCCGCGTCGTTGGAGATGTCCAGCTTGCCGTCACCGATGATGTCGATGTCCGCCTGATAGAACTCGCGGAAGCGGCCCCGCTGGGCCCGCTCGCCCCGGTAGACCTTGCCGATCTGGAAGCGGCGGAAGGGGAAGGCCAGGCTGGCGTAGTTCAGGGAGACGTATTTGGCCAGGGGCACCGTCAGGTCAAAGCGCAGGGACAGGTCGCTGTCGCCCTTCTGAAAGCGGTAGATCTGCTTTTCCGTCTCGCCGCCGCCCTTGGCCAGCAGGACCTCGCTGGCCTCGATGATGGGGGTGTCCAGCGGGGTGAAGCCATAGAGGGAATAGGAGTCCCGGATGATGGACATCATGCGGTCGAACTGGATCTGACGGGCGGGCAGCAGCTCCATAAAGCCGGACAGGGTGCGAGGCTGAATCTTACTCATAATCAAAATTCCTTTCTGTGTCGGAGTGGTTTATGTTGTACAACGGCGCCTGGGGCGCAGCAAATCATCATCCTTCCCCCACGGGAAGGTGGTGCTTATGATAGCGGTCGTCCAGGGGACGCACGGCGGGGTTGAGCAACATCATAAACAGCTCCTTTCAACAGAATCCAGGAAAAAAATACGCTCTCATCCCAGAGAAACGGGACGAGAGCGAGAACCTGCACTTCGTATGGTCGCCCGGCGGCGGACCGGAACAGGGGAGCGGCGGGGCCGCTCCGGCCGAAGCCTTGTCCCTGGGGCTCGTCCGGCCAAAGCAATTCCCGGCGAAGCACCGCGAAAAACGCGGCCTTGGGAATGAGACTATGCTACTCTAAATCACAAAAAAAGTCAAGGGTTACAGGGCAAAAGGCACCCGGTTGGGGTTCACGATCTCCCGCCAGTCCAGGTCGCCCCGGGCCAGGCCGTGAATGAGCAGCTCGGCGGTGGCCACGTTGGTAGCCATGGGGACCGAGTGCTGGTCGCACAGCCGGGAGATGTAGAGCACGTCCTGGTCCATCTCATGGTCCTGGGGAGAGTTGAAGAACAGCACCATATCGATCTCGTTATAGACGATGCGCTGGCCGATCTGCTCGATGCCCCCGTGCTCGTGGGAGAGGAACAGGTTGACCGGCAGGCCGGTGGCCTCCGCCACCATTCGGCCCGTGGCGTTGGTGGCGCAGACGGTGTGCTTGGACAGGATCCCACAGTAGGCGGTGCAGAACTGTACCATGAGGTCCTGCTTTTTGGTGTGGCTCATAATGGCAATATTCATGGTGACGATACCTCCTTTTTTACGATCAGTGTCAGCGAATTCGCATAATAGGAACGTGCCAGCCCTCCAGCCGGTGGGCGATGTTCCAGCAGGCCTGGGCTGCGCCCCGGCGATTCCGGACCAGCAGAGGCTGTCCCAGGTTGGCGCAGAGCATGACCTGCGGGTCCTCCGGCACCACGCCGATGAGGGGCAGGCCGGCGGCGTCCATGGCGTCGTCGATGGTGGTGCGGAGCTTTCGCAGCAGCTTGGGCTGAATGCGGTTCATAACCAGGTGAATGTCTCGAATGGCGCTCAGCTCGGTGACGGTGCGCTGGGCGTCCCGCAGGGAGGAGGCGTCGTTGGTGGCAACCACGATGGCCCGGTCTGCACCGCAGACCGCCAGGCGGAAGCCGGCCCCCAAGCCGGCGGGGGAGTCGATGAGAATGTAGTCGTAGGCGGCGCGGGCGCGGTCCAGCATGGCCCGGAGCCGAATCTCCGACAGATAGGGAGAGAGGGACATGGGCGCGGTGAGCAGATACAGTCCGTCCAGCTCGGGGTGGGCCACGGCGGCCCGGGCCAGAGGACAGTGCCCCAGCGCCACGTCGGAGAAGTCCATCAGCGCCCGGTCGTTCAGGCCCAGGGAGATGTCCAGATTCCGCAGACCAATATCCATGTCGATACACAGCACACGCAGACCCATCTTGGCCAGCGCGGCGGCAACGCCGCTGGTGATGGAGGTTTTCCCCGTGCCGCCCTTTCCGGACGTCACGGCGATGACGGTTCCCATGAAAATACCTCCTGTCTCACAATAGAAGTTTACCACAAATCCCCGCTCCGTCAACCGGTCAAAGGGGAAAAATTTCAAATTTTTGCCGATTTTTTTGGAAAATCAAGCAAATATAGGGTACAAGTCAAGTTACAGTTCAGGTCAGAGGGGGGCCTTCTGCATCTTGGCCCACCTGCGGGGATAGCCCTTCAGGGTGGGAGCCACCTTCTGGACACGGACCACCCGGTGGGTCACGTCGGTGCCCGGGATGGTGTAGTCATAGGGCTCCAGCAGCCGGCCGCCCAGCAGCTTGATGGCGTGGGCGGCGCCGTCCAGCTCCGCCTGGCAGTCCACCGACTTCATGGCCAGAAGCTGGCCGCCGGGGCGGACAAAGGGCAGGCACAGCTCGGCCAGCAGGCGGAAGTCCGCCACCGCCCGGGCGGTGACCAGGTCGAAGGAGTCCCGGAACCCGGCTTGCAGGGCGTATTCCTCCGCCCGGCCGTGAACGCGCTGGACGTCCTCCAGCCCCAGGGCGTCCGCCACCGTCTCCAGCCAGTCCAGCCGCTTGGCCAGGCCGTCCAGCAGACGGAGGGACAGGTCGGGTTGAAGAATTTTCAGCACCATACCGGGGAAGCCCGCGCCGGTGCCCACGTCCAGCAGGGTCTTGCCGGACAGGTCCGCGCAGTGTAACAGGGCGGCGCAGTCCAGCATATGCAGCCGGGCCACCTGGTCAGGCTCCCGGATGGCAGTGAGATTCATCACCTGGTTCTTTTCCAGCAGCAGCCGGCCATACTCCGCCAGCTGCTCCGGGGCCTGGGGGGGCACCCGGTCCAGCAGGTTCATGGACGCCAGCCCGGCGGTGATCAGTTCCTTCATGGCTTATCCTCCAAAGTTAGACAGCAGGCCCGCAATGCCCAGGGGCAGGGTGGCGAGGGCCAGCAGCCAGCAGCCCAGGGCCAGCAGAATGGCCGGGAGCTTCCCCGGTGTGCCCTGGGTGCGCCAGCTCACCAGGCTCAGCGCCCCCAGGCCGATGAGTCCGGGGACGGAGAGCAGGGGGGCCAGGTTGCCCAGCATAGAGCCGGTGTAGTAGTAATAGGTGGTCAGGATGAGAAACAGCACGGCGTAGACCACGCCAATCCAGGCCAGGGTCCGCTTCACCGGGGAGGCGGGGGTGTAGCTGCGCGCCTCCTCCGGCGGGGTCTTCATGTCTTTTTTGTCTGCCATTCAGCACTTCTCCTTCAGCAGGTCGCGGATCTCGGTGAGCAGCTTCTCCTCGGCAGAGGGCGCGGGGGGCGGGGGAGGGGCCGCCGCCTCCTGCTTCTTGGCCAGGGCCGCGGCCTTGTCGTGGAAGGCGTTGATGGCCTTGATCATGGCGAACACCACCAGGGCCATAATGAGGAAGTTCAGCACGGCATTGAGGAAGCTGCCATAGGGAATGACCGCCCCGCCGATGGTGACGGACAGGTCGGCAAAGGACATCTCACTGGTGAAGATGCCCAGAATGGGCATGATGATGTCCGCCGTGAGGGAGTCGGCAATGGCCTTGAACGCGCCGCCGATGATCACGCCCACGGCCATGTCCATCACATTGCCCCGGGCGATGAAGGCCTTGAACTCGTCAAAGAATTTTTTCATAGCAGGATTATCTCCAAGCAAAGCATGATTTTGGGGGGAGAGAAGTTACACAGCGGGCTTTTTCGGCCGGAAGCGGGCCCGCACCGTGGCGGAGCACTGCTGCCAGGCCACGCACAGCAGGGGCACGGCCCCGTAGACCACCACCAGCCGGGGGAAGAACAGGGCGCTGACCCGGTGTACCCCCAGTCGTCCGGCCAGGTAGTCGAACAGGAAGATGGCCAGGCAGTGGTAGAGGTAGATCAGGAAGCTGGCTCCGTCCACCTTCGCCAGCCACCCAGGCAGGGCAGGGGGGAGGCGGGTGGCCGCCCAGAAGCAGGCCAGGATGGCGCTCATCAGATACAGCTGGTGGATAGGCTCCAAAAAGGACAGGTCCCACCCCTGTACCAGCGACCGCCAGGGGAAATATACATCGGCGGCGGTGAACACCAGGAACAGCCCGGCAATGAGCCCGCCGGCAGAGCGGACGGCGGACAGGAAGCCCTCGTAGTTCTGCCCAATGCAGCACCCGGCCAGATAGTAGAACAGATAGGTGGTGAACACCCGGTCAGAGTAGGCAAAGCTCAGCCCGGGGAAGATGCTCTCCAGTAGGGGGCGCAGAGAAAAGGCGCTCAGCCAGGTGACCCCCATGGCGAAGGGCAGCAGCAGGGCGGGGGACCAGCGCCGGACGGCCCACTTCAGCAGCGGGGCCAGCAGCACGAACTGGAACAGCCCCACCACAAAGTAGAAGTGGCTGGACAGATCGCCTCGCACCACATATCCGGCAAAGTCCGCCCAGGAGAAGGGGAAATAGTGCAGACAGACCACGAACCACAGATAGTAGATCAGCACCGCCAGCACATAGGGCAGAAAGACAGAGCGCATCCGCTTGGCGTAATAGTCCAGGGGCGGAGCCTCACGCCGCCGGGGCAGGGTGAGCTTCAGCCCGCTGAGCAGGAAGAAGCCATACACCGAGACATAGCTCAGCCGCTGGAGCAGATAGAGCGCCTGAAAGGCCCAGCCGCTCCGGTCCAGGGTGGACAGGGGGTGGGCGCAGCAATGGCTCCACAGCACCATGGCGCAAAAGAGCACATTCAGCCACGGCAGCTCCGTTTTTCGATGGGCATGGGACACAGAACGACTTCCTTTCAAGAGCCGACGCCGGAACCCATTGGGCCCCAACGGTTTCCGGCGTTTTCCGTTCTGGAGCCGTTTTTGAGCGGGAAAATGACCTCCAGGTCGTTTTGTCTTCTGAAAACGGCTGGAGAACGGGATTGCTATTTGTATAAGTTTGGTGAAATATTATGAAATGGAGCGTGAGACGGAGGACACCCTCATCCGTCACGGCTGCGCCGTGCCACCTTCCCCCTGGAAGGGGGAAGGCTTTGTCCTAGACCTGGCGGAGCCAATCCTTCAGTCAGCCTGACGGCTGACAGC
>URTG01000062.1 GCA_900550705.1 uncultured Eubacteriales bacterium
GGCCGGTTCCGCCCCTCCCAGTATCTGCTGATGCACTCCGTCATTTACCGCACCCAGCTGCTGCGGGACTGCGGGCTAGAGCTGCCCAAGCACACCTTCTATGTGGACAACATCTTTGTCTATCAGCCCCTGCCCGCCGTGAAGAATATGTACTACCTGGACGTGGACCTGTACCGCTACTTCATCGGCCGGGCCGACCAGTCGGTGAATGAAAAGGTCATGGTCACCCGGGTGGACCAGCAGCTCCGGGTCACCTATCGGATGATGGAGTCCCACGACCTGCGCGCCGTCTCCATCCAGCACAAAAAGCTGGGGCGCTACATGATGAGCTACCTGGCTATGATGATGGCCATCTCCTCCATCTTCCTCACCATCGACAACTCCCCCGAGGCCCTGGGCAAAAAGACCCAGCTCTGGGAGGCCCTCCGGGCTGTGGACTCCGGCCTGTACCACAAAATGAAGTACCGCGCCGTCTCCGCCTTCACCGCCTTCCCCGGCTATCAGGGCCGCCGCCTCTCCGTGGGCCTGTACCGGCTGGCGCGGAAAATCTATAAGTTCAACTGAGAAAACAGCTTGTCGAAAAAGTGGCTTCGCCGCTTTTTTGACAAGCTGCAAACATTTTAACTGCGTTAAAATGTTATTGATTTAAGAAAAAGGGGACCCTGATGGTCCCCTTTCAAACTATCCCTCCTTCCGAATCCTTTGGCCGGAGCGGCTTTTTCGACAGTCTGAAAAAACGTCCCCGCCAACTCCTAACTCCTAACTTCTAACTCCTCCCTCCTAACTCCTCCCTCCTAACTCCTAACTCCTAACTCCTAACTCAACTCTAACCTTGCCCCCGCCTCCAAACACTGGTATACTATACCCAAGACTCAAACGGGAGGAACACACCATGAAACTGATGGTTCTGGATGGAAATTCCATCGTGAACCGCGCCTTTTACGGCGTGAGCCAGACGCTGACCACCCGGTCCGGACAGCCCACCAACGCGGTGCTGGGCTTTTTGAACATTCTGAACAAGCTGCTGGACGAGGTGGAGCCGGAGGCGCTGTGCGTCACCTTCGACCGCAAGGCCCCCACCTTCCGCCACCTGGCCTATGAGGGCTACAAGGCCCAGCGCAAGGGGATGCCCGACGAGCTGGCCAGCCAGATGCCCATTCTGAAGGACGTTCTCTCCGCCCTGAACATCCCCATGTATGAGCTGGACGGCTGGGAGGCCGACGACCTCATCGGCACCATCTCGGTCAAAGATGCCGCCGCCGGATGGGACACGGTGATTGTCACCGGCGACAAGGACTCCCTTCAGCTCGTCACCCCCCAGACCACGGTGAAGCTGGTGTCCACCCGCATGGGCCGCACCACCACCAAGGACATGACCCCCGACACCTTTTTCCAGGAATACGGCTTCGCCCCCCGGCACATCATCGACCTGAAGGCCCTGATGGGGGACGCATCGGACAACATCCCCGGCGTGAAGGGCGTGGGGGAAAAGACCGCCATGGCGCTGGTCCAGCGCTACGGCGACCTGTCCGCCCTCTATGCCGCCATGCCCGCCCCGGAGATGGCCCCCGGCGTCCCCGCCAAGCCCGGGGTGGTGAAAAAGCTGACCGAGGGGGCCGACAGCGCCAGGATGTCCTTTGACCTGGCCACCATCCGCACCGACGCACCCATCGACTTCCGCCCGGAGGATAACCTCCGCCGGGAGCCGGACGCGCCCCGGCTGTATCCGCTGTTTCTGGCGCTGGAATTTTCCAAGCTCATTGACAAGTACCACCTCACCGCCCCCCAGGGGGAGGGGGGCGCGGCGGAGCAGCCGGAGTTCTCCGGCACCTGCGACAGCGAGCTTGTGGACCGCCCCGACCGGGCAAAGGAGCTGCTGGCCCTGTGGCGCACCCTGGACCGGGTGGCCGTTTTGGCCCTGCCCAGCCTGGACGGGGTGTGCGTCACCTGGGAGCAGGGGGACGACGGCCACGCCGCCCTGCTGCTGGCCCACCGGCTGGAGGACTACAACGACGTGCTGGGCCAGCTGTTCGCCCCGGACATCAAAAAGCTGGCCCACGGGACCAAGGAGCTGTCCCGCTCCCTCCTGGCCGAGGGCATTACCCCCGGCGGCTTCGTCTTCGACACGGAGGTGGCCGCCTATCTCCTGGCCCCCGCCGACGGCAGCTACGACCTGGAAAAGCTGGGCATGACCTATTTCAACCACCAGTTCCCCAAGGCCGCCGACTATCTGGCCGACGGGGCCTTCGGTCCCCTGGCCAATCTGGGGGTGTCCGCCGGGGCGATGATGTCCCACTGCGCCCTCGTCGCCGCCCTCGCCCCTGTGCTGTCCGCCCGGCTGGAGGAGCTGGGCATGGCCCGGCTCTACGAGACCGTGGACTTCCCCCTCTGCGCCGTTCTGGCCGAGATGGAGGACGTGGGCTTCCTCATCGACCGGGGCGCGCTCCACGCCTTCGGCGACAAGCTGTCCGCCCGGATAGACCAGGTCCAGCACACCATCTATGACCTGGCGGGGGAGGATACCTTCAACCTCAACTCCACCCAGCAGCTGGGGCGCATCCTCTTTGAGAAGCTGGGCCTGCCCCCGGTGAAGAAGACCAAAACCGGCTACTCCACCAACGCGGAGGTGCTGGAAAAGCTCCGGGGCAAGCACCCCATCATCGAGGCCATTCTGGAATACCGCCAGCTGGCCAAGCTCAAGTCCACCTATGTAGACGGCCTGGACAAGGTCATCCCCCCCGACGGCCGCATCCACACCTGCTTTCAGAACACCGTCACGGCGACCGGGCGGCTCAGCTCCACCGAGCCAAACCTGCAAAATATCCCCGTCCGCACCGAGCTGGGGGCCCAGCTCCGGGATATGTTCGTGGCCGCCCCGGGCAACGTTCTGGTGGACGCGGACTACTCCCAAATCGAGCTGCGCCTCCTGGCCCACATGGCGGAGGACCAGGCCATGCTCCAGGGCTTCCGCTCCGGGGAGGACATCCACACCATCACCGCCTCCCAGGTGTTCGGCGTTCCGCCGGAGGAGGTCACCCCCCTTATGCGCCGCAGCGCCAAGGCGGTGAACTTCGGCATCGTCTATGGCATCTCCGCCTTCTCCCTGTCTCAGGACATCGGCGTCACCAAGGGGGAGGCCCAGGAGTATATCGACAAATACTTCGCCCACTACGCCGGGGTCAAGGCCTATATGGACCGGGTGGTGGAGCAGGCCAGGGCCGACGGCTATGTCACCACCCCCTTCGGCCGCCGCCGCTGGATTCCGGAGCTGGCGTCCTCCAACTTCAACACCCGCTCCTTCGGCGAGCGGGTGGCCCTGAACGCCCCCATTCAGGGGGCCGCCGCCGACATCATCAAAATCGCCATGCTCCGGGTGCGGAACCGCCTCCGGGCCGACGGCCTCACCGGCCGCCTGGTCCTTCAGGTCCACGACGAGCTGATTGTGGAGTGTCCCGCCGCCGAGGCGGAGGCCGTCTGCCGCCTGGTGAAGGAGGAGATGGAGTCCGCCGCCGCCCTGTCCGTCCCCCTGGTGGCCGAGACCCACGCCGGAACATCCTGGGGCGAGGCGCACTGACTACCAGAAAAAATCCCAACACAGAGGAAGTGCTGTTATGTATTACGAAATCGTCCCCATGGACCGCAGCCATCTGGAGCAGATTGCCGCGCTGGAGAAGGACTGCTTCTCTCAGCCCTGGACGGTGCCCATGCTGGAGGAGGAGCTGTTCAACCCCCAGGCCAGCTTTCTGGTGGCCGAGGACGGCGAGGGCGGTGTGCTGGGCTACGCCGGGCTTCACGTCGTCCTGGACGAGGGGTATATCGACAACATCGCCGTGGAGCGGGATGCCCGGCGGCACGGGGTGGCCTCCGCCCTGCTGGACGTGTTCTGCCGCTTCGCCGAGGCCAACCTGTCCTTCCTGACCCTGGAGGTCCGGGTGTCCAACGCCCCCGCCATCGCCCTGTATGAGACCCACGGCTTTCAGCAGGTGGGCATCCGCCCGGGCTACTATCAGAACCCCCGGGAGGACGCGGCCATTATGACCCGCTACTTCAACCAGGACCAGACCAAGGAGGAGAATCAGGCATGAACATTCTCGCCATCGAATCCTCCTGCGATGAGACCGCCTGCGCCGTGGTGCGGGACGGCCGCACCGTACTGTCCAACTGCGTGGCCTCCCAGATTGAAATGCACACCGTCTACGGCGGCGTGGTGCCGGAGATTGCCTCCCGTAAGCACGTGGAGGCCGTCACCGCCCTGACGGAGCAGGCGGTGCAGGAGTCCGGCCTGACCAAGGCGGACCTGGACGCCATCGCCGTCACCTATGCCCCCGGGCTGATCGGGGCCGTTCTGGTGGGGGTGAACTTTGCCAAGGGGGCCGCCCTGGCCCTGGACCTGCCCCTGATCCCCGTCCACCACGTCCGGGGGCACATCGCCGCCAACTACATCACCCATCCGGACCTGGAGCCGCCCTTCGTCTGTCTGTGCGTCTCCGGCGGCACCACCGCCATTGTAGACGTGAAGTCCTATACCGAAATGGAAGTCCTGGGCAGCACCCGGGACGACGCGGCGGGGGAGTGCTTTGACAAGGTGGCTCGGGTCCTGGGCATCGGCTACCCCGGCGGCGGCCCCATGGACCGCCTGGCCGCCTCGGGCGACGACCACCGCTATGACCTGCCCCGGGCCCATGTGGCGGGGCACGAGCTGGACCTGTCCTTCTCCGGCCTGAAAACCGCCAGCCTGAACCTGATCCACAACGCCCAGCAGAAGGGGGAGGCGCTGAATCTGCCCGACTTCGCCGCCTCCTTCGGCCGGGCCGTCAGCGAGTCGGTGGTCCCCCGGGTGATGGCCGCCGCCCGGATGCGGGGCTATGGCAAGGTGGCCGTGGCCGGCGGCGTGGCCGCCAACCGCCGCATCCGCGCCGACCTCCAGTCCGCCTGCGCTGCCAGCGGCGACCGGCTCTATCTCCCCGAGCTCCGCTACTGCGGCGACAACGGCGCCATGATCGGCTGTCAGGGCTACTACGAATACCTCGCCGGTCACACCGCCTCCTGGGACCTGAATGCCTACGCCACCCGCGATATTGCCCTGGGCTGACCCCCTCTATACGCACTGTTGATACTGCACCCTGTGGAAAGCCGAGGGCACCCGCCCTCGGCTTTCTGCGTTTTTTGTTGGATTCCATCCTATTCCGAAAAAATCCCGGTCTTCTTTTTGAAAAATGTTGGATTCGCCCTGTGGAAAACTCTGTGGATAATGTGTATAACTCCCCGTAGAGGCCCCTGAGGCGGTTCGGCATGGGTGAATTTTCCGGACTGGGGCGGTCTGCCCCTCCTGCCGCGATACAGCTCCGGCAGCTCAAAAAAGGGAAAAATCAGGCATAAAAAAACTCCCGCCCAGAGGGCGGGAGTTCAAATAGCGCAGCTTAGTCGGTGACATAAGCCAGCAGGGCGATCTGACGCGCGCGCTTGATGGCCTCGGTCAGCTGACGCTGATGCATGGCGCAGGTGCCGGTGGTGCGGCGGGGCAGGATCTTAGCCCGCTCAGAAGTGAAGCGGCGCAGCTTGGCGGCATCCTTGTAATCAATGCTCTCCACCTTGTCCACGCAGAAGGCGCAGACCTTGCGGCGCTTGCGGCCGCGGGGCGCTCTGTTATCACGATCCATAGCCATGGAATAGTACCTCCTTTTACGACCAAACGGTCAAAGTTAGAACGGCAGTTCGCCGTCGTCATCAGAAAGCTCGGCAAACTGGTCCCCGTTCGCAGGAGGGGCCCCATAGCCGGAGGGTGCAGCGGGGGCAGAGGCGTAGCCGCCGCCCATGGGGGCAGGGGCACTCTGCTGGCTGTAACCGGCGGAGTAACCGCCGCCGTCGCCATCCCGCTTGGAATCGCCGAAATAGACCTGGTCAGCCACCACCTCGGCGCTGCGGCGTTTGTTGCCGTCGCGATCCGTCCAATCGCGGATCTGCAGGCGGCCCTCCACAACGGCCATGCGGCCCTTTGTGAAGTATCGGCTGACAAATTCTCCGGTCTGCCGCCACGCGACCACATCAATGAAGTCGGTGGTGCGCTCGCCGGTGGTGCGGTCCTTGAAATCCCGGTCAACGGCCAGGGAGAAGGACGCCACCGGGGTACCCGTCTGGGTCCGCCGGAGCTCGGGGTCACGGGTCAGACGACCCATGATAAAGATCTTGTTGAGCATAAGCGACTCCTTACTGATCCTTGCAGACGATCAGAGAACGCATCACGCCGTCGGTGATCCGGAAGATACGATCCAGCTCAGCGGGAATCGCGGGAGCGGCGGTGAAGGTCATCAGAACGTAGTAGCCCTCCATCAGATCGTTGATGGGATAGGCCAGCCGGCGCTTGCCCCACTCGTCGATCTCGGACACGGTACCGTTCGCCTCGACCACGCCCTTGAACTTAGCCACCAGGGCGGCAGTCTGCTCCTCGCTCAGCGCGGGATTCAGAATGTAGACCGCCTCGTAGTTCGCGTTGATTTTAGCCATGTTTTTGCACCTCCTTATGGACTTATGGCCCTCGGCCCTTCGGCCAGGGCAAGGAAACGCCCGGTCTCTATGGAGACAGGCTTAATTATTATACCGGAATAAGAAAAATTGTCAAGTGGTTTGCCGGAATTTCCCGCGGGAGAAAATAAAAAGTGCAGCTGGAACGGTCTGTCCGCTGAATGCAACGAATATGGTGTGCGGGGGCGCAGTCTCAGAGCATAATCGACGTTTCCGAACGTTGCGCCTGTCTCGGCTAAGCGTATCTGAGATTTCTCGTCGAGATTTGTATTTTATCAGTTGTAACTGATGGATTTGTATTTTCTCCATTGAGTTTCAATCGTAAGTGTGGTATGCTGTGCTCAGCCACGGAAAGGGGGCTAAGACGAATGATCAAACGCGAACTGTATCTAAGCCGCATCCGTCCGTTCATCGGAACAGAGCTGGTCAAGGTCATGACCGGTATCCGCCGCTGCGGAAAGTCGGTCATGTTGGAGTTGATCCAGCAGGAGCTTGCGGAGTCCGGCATCAGCCCGGCGCAGTTTATCTCCGTCAACTTTGAAGATATGAGCTATTCCCCCCTGCAAACCGCGCAGGCGCTGCACGACGAGATCACCAAACGCGCCAAGGAGATAGGCGGCATGGTCTACCTCTTTTTCGATGAGATTCAGGAGGTCAAGGACTGGGAGAAGTGTATCAACTCTCTCCGTATTTCGCTGGATTGCGACATCTACATCACCGGCTCCAATGCAAAGCTGCTGTCCGGTGAGCTTGCGACCTATTTGGGCGGTCGGTATGTGGAGTTTGTGATCTATCCGTTCTCCTTCGGGGAGTTCATGGAGCTGTACCGTTCGATTGCCCCCGATGCGTCCATCCAGCAGTGTTTCCAAAAGTACCTGCTCGCCGGAGGGATGCCCTATCTCGCAAATCTCCGATATGCGGATGCGCCATCCAAGCAATATCTTCACGATCTGTTCAACTCTGTCCAGCTCAAGGACATCGTGAAGCGGAATAAAATCCGGGATGTTGACCTGCTGGAACGAATCATTGCCTATGTGATCGCCAATGTGGGAACGACCTTCTCTGCGTCCTCGCTTGCGAAGTTCCTGAAAAACGAGCAGCACACCGTTGCCCCGGAAACGATCCTGAATTACATCAGATACTGCTGTGAGGCGTACCTGTTCTATCAGGTGAAGCGGGAGGATTTGCAGGGCAAACAGATCCTTGCCTCCAATGAGAAGTATTATATTGCCGATCATGGCATCCGCGAGGCGGTCTTCGGCGGCAATATGCGGGACATCAATCTCATTTTGGAGAATATTGTATATCTAGAATTGCTGCGCCGGGGCTATGCGGTAACTGTCGGCAGAACAGGCGATAAGGAAATTGATTTTGTATGCGACAAGCGCGGCGAAAAGCTGTATGTTCAGGTCACTTATCTGCTGGCATCGGAAGAAACGGTCAACCGTGAGTTTGGTGCGTATGACTCTATCCGCGACAACTTCCCGAAGTACGTTGTTTCTCTCGATGAGTTCGACATGAGCCGAAACGGGATCAAGCACCGGAATATCCGTGATTTCCTCTTGGCTGAGGAATGGAACTGAAGAAGAAACCCGGGACAAGTGACTTCCTCGTTCTTAAATCACATATCACTGTCGTTTCCTTTTAGAACAATGACGCAAGATGTGCCAAACCGCGTCTCCACCCTGCTGCTGACGGTGGGACAATAGGCACCGAGAATCGATAAGGCACCCGGAAGTATATACTTCCGGATGCCTTATCGTAAGAGAGTTTGACAGGAACCTTTTTAAGTTCCATCAGCAAACCTTCCCGGTAGAGATATGCCGCGTCGCGGCAGACCTCCTTTTTCCTGCTGAGAAGGTATACTGTGCGTCCGGTCATTCCCAACTGCAACGCAAGCTCACAACCGACCAATCCGCCGCCGACAATGGCGACGTTCTGCCCGAGAGAGTCGATTCTCCGCAGAGCATCCTCCGCTATTGTCCCATGTCTATCCAGTCGCTGCCTGCTTTTGCGGTTACTTTTCTTCCGCCTGTGCCATAGTGTCACCACGCATCGGCCAGCAGAAAATCTGCAAGATGAACGATCTTGATGCCGTTTTCGATGCCGGTGTCCATTTCGTTGAGCGTAACGACATATTTGGGGTAATGGTCGCGGAGCTCCATCAGGTTCCCCACCTCGCGGTCGGACGCTTCGGGGATCTGGACGCAGACCTGCACATAGATGCGCTCGTCGCGGCGCGTGGCGACAAAGTCGATCTCCTTGGTATCGTTCTTGCCGATGAAGACATCGTAGCCGCGGCGCTTCAATTCGAGGTACACGATGTTCTCCATCGCGCCGTCCAGCATTTTGCGGTTATAGCCCAGCAGCGCGTATTTCAGAGAGACATCGGCAAGGTAATACTTCTCCTGCGTTTTCAGGATGCTCTTGCCTTGCAGATCATAGCGTTCGCAGGGGTAGATGATGAATGCCTGCTCCAACCAGCGCAGGTAGTTGTAGATGCTCTCCACCGAGACCTTGCGGTGCTCGCTTTTGAGGAAGGTAGAGATTGAGTTCGCCGAGAAGGTCTTGCCCATATTCTCGATGATATACTTCACCACACGGTCAAAAAGATCCTGCTTGTTGATGCGGTGGCGCTTGACAATATCGCGGGAGACGACGGTATGATATATGCCGTTGACGATCTGATAGGCGCTCTGTTCATCATACTCGCTGAGCGCCACAATGGGGAAGCCGCCGAAGCGGATATACTCCTCCAGCAGCTCCCTGCGGGATAAGGTGCTACCCGACTTGAAGTCCAGATATTCCTTGAACGACAGCGTATAAACAGGAATGGACACATAGCGGCCCGTCAGATAGGTGGAGATCTCGCTGGACATGAGCTTAGAGTTGGAGCCGGTCACATAGATGTCGGCATCCGCACGTTCCAACAGGCTGTTGACCGCCTTCTCCCAGCCGGTGAT
>URTG01000063.1 GCA_900550705.1 uncultured Eubacteriales bacterium
CTTCCACCCGCAGGGGGGAAGGTGGATCGGCGCAGCCGAGACGGATGAGGGGGATTGGAGGTTTTTGAGCCTTTACAACAAACGAGACATGCCTCAGTGATAGGCCATTTTTTAACCGCACCCCGCGATTGCTGCCCAGCCACGCCCGCAGGCGAAAAAACCATCAAAAAACGCGCTGCCTTATGGAAAGACAGCGCGTTTTCATTCTATTCTGGGAAAAATCAGTCCGTTTCCTCCAACTGATAGCCCACGCTGCGGCGGGCGTGGATGCGGACATGGGCCCCCACGGCCTTCAGCTTGCGCCGCAGGTAGGAGATATAGACCCAGACGGAGCCCAGCTCCGCGTCGGTGCGGCAGCCCCAGATGCGGGTGAGCAGGTCCTCGGAGGAGATGGTCACCCCGGGGTTGGAGATCAGGGTCTCCAGCAGGGCGTATTCCAGCTTGGACAGGGTGGCGCTCTGCTCGCCGCAGTGGAGGGTGAAGGTCTTGGAATTCAAGGAAATGTCCCCAAAGGTCAGCTGCACCGGGGCGTAGGTCTCCCGGCGGCGGAGCATGGCACGGACCCGGGCCAGGAACTCCTCCGGGTCGAAGGTCTGAGACAGGCAGTCGTCCGCCCCCAGGTCCAGGACCCGAATACGCTCCGCCGGGCTGTCGCTGGAGGCGAACAGCAGCACGGGGGCGGTGCAGCCTTCCTTCCGCAGCTGGGAGAGGAGGGGCGCACCGTTGCATTGCTCCAGGTTGGCGTCGATCAAAATGCCGTCGTAATGGGCGGAACGGATGTTTTCCATGGCGGTCAACAGGGTCTGGACCCGGTCCAGCCGGTAGTTTTCCCGCAGCAGAAGGCCGATGGCCCGCTCCGCCAGGCCGTTTTCAGGGCCAGCATATAAAAGCTTCATGAAGAATCACCTCAAAGGGAGACGCAGCCGCCGCCGCGCCGCCGAGTTATGCCGCGGCCCGGAAAAGGGCCGGGGTCGTTCTCTTATTTTATTTTACAGCATGAAGTATAAACGAAAATTCTGAACAGATTGTGAATAAAGCAAGAACAGAAGAAGAATTTTTTTCGGTGCTTCGGAAAAAAGTAGGTGACAAGTCAGGGCGGGTGTGCTATACTATCAGCAAGAAAACGTTTTCCTGACGCGGAGACGCCGGGAGAAACAGTACGACGAAAGGAAGCGGATCGGATGAGTTTGGAAAATGTGAAGCAGAATATGTACACCCGCTATATCCCCATGGTGGGGTACCCCATGGACCACAGCAGCGCATCCTTTGTCTATAACAAGCTGTTTGAGATCTACGACATCAACGCCATTATGTGGCCCCTGGAGCTGGAGCCCGGGCGGCTGGGGGAGTTTATGAAGGCCTACCCCGTGCTGAACATCGACAAGATCGCCCTGACCATGCCCTATAAGGCGGAGATCATCCCCTATCTGGACCAGGTTGACGAGTGCTCCCGGCTGTTCCACTCGGTGAACATCGTCAAGGTGGAGGAGGGGAGGACCATCGGCTCCGGCCTGGACGGCAAGGGCTGCGTGGAGGCCCTGAAGGTGGCTGGGGTGCCCCTGGAGGGACTGGAGGTCATGATGATCGGCGCGGGCAGCATCAGCGGCGTGGTGGGCTATGAGCTGGCCCGGTGCGGGGTGAAGACCATCCGCATCTGCAACCGCACCCTGGCCCACGCCCAGAGCGTGGCCGAGACACTGAACGCCCACACCGCCGCCCGGGTGGAGGCTCATTCCGACGCGCCGGAGGTCATGGACCGGGTGGCGGCCCAGTCCGGGCTGGTGCTGAACGTCCGCCCGGTGGGAATGCACGGCTACGCGGCCCAGGCCCCCAATCTGGGCTATGTGGACCGTCTGCCCCAGGACGCCTGGGTGATGGACGCCATTGTCAATCCGCCGGTCACGCCCCTCATTGCCGCCGCCCGGGCCGCCGGACACCGGACGGTGCTGGGCATGGACATGATGATCGAGCAGATGTCGGTGATTTTCGACTTCTGGTACGGCCTGCGGCCGGGACCGGAGGAGAAAAAGGCTTGTAAAGAGGTGCTGTGCAAGCATTTTAACTTGACAGAAAAAGACCTGTGAATTTGAGCTTTACGCCCCGCTCCTGCGGGAAACAGGAATCGAAAAGGAAGCGGAAAGGAGAACCAACATGAACCAAGAACAGCAGATTCGCCAGACCTACGAGCAGCACGGGGGGATTTTCAAGCTGATCCCCATCTTTGTCCCCCGGCCCTTCTCCACCCCAGGCCGTCGGCTGCGGCTGCACCCGGACGACTACTATGCCTTCGGTACCGAGCGGGGGGCCATCAAAGAGCGGTGGTTCTCCAGCGTGATCCACTGCAACAACGGCCCCCTGACCCGGCCGGACGAGGGGCTGAGCTATGTGTCCTGCGGCACCACGCCGGAGGAGAAGTTCACCCTGAAGGCCGCCGTGGAGCTGCTGGGGGCGGCCCTCATCGGCCAGGACATGATGGACCGCTACGGGACCTGGCCCATGTACTCCAAGTTCTTTGACTACGACGTGCCCCTGTTCCACCACCTGCACCTGGGCTTTGACGACGCGGCCAAGATCGGCGTGCTGGGCAAGCCGGAGGCCTATTACTATCCGCCCCAGTACAACAACTACGCCGGTTCTCTCCCGGCCACCTACTTCGGTCTGGACCCGGACTGCCCCAAGGAGGAGGTCCGCCGCCGCCTGGAGAACTACGAGAAGGAGGACATCCGCATCACCGAGCTGTCCCGGGCCTATCGCATTGAGCTGGGCACCGGCTGGTATACGCCCCCGGGCGTGCTCCACGCCCCCGGCTCCTATCTGACCTATGAGCCCCAGTGGAACAGCGACGTGAACTCCGTGTTCGAGAACGTGGCCTCCGGCGAGGTGTATGACCGGAACTTCCTGGTGGAAAATCTGCCGGAGGAGGAGAAGGACAGCGTGGATTCCGTCATGGACCTGCTGGACTGGGACGCCAATGTGGACCCCCACTACAAGAAGACCTACTTCCGGCCCCCGGTGGTGGCCAGCGAGGAGGAGGGCGTCTACGTGGAGAAGTGGATCGTCTACGGCAACCCCTACATCGGCGCCAAGGAGCTGACGGTGTTCCCCGGCCAGACCGTTACCATCAAGGACAGCGGCGCTTACGGCTGCATCCTGACCCAGGGCCACGGCACCCTGGGGGACTACGACTGCGAGGCCGCGGGGATGCTCCGCTTCGGCCAGCTCAGCGCCGACGAGTTCTTTGTGGGCGCGGAGGCCGCCGCCCGGGGCGTGACCATCACCAACCGCTCCTGCGAGCCCCTGGTCATGCTGAAGCACTTCGGCCCCAACCACCCGGAAAAGCCCTGACCGGCTGAGAACAGGCCGGGGCCGCCGGAAACGAGCACGCGGAAAAACAACGAAGAAAAGCCCGGAACCCCGTTCAGGCCGCAACGGCCGGAAAGGGTTCCGGGCTTTTTGCTTTGCGCTCCGTTTTTCGTGGCGGCGGCTGCCGCCTTTTTACAGCGGCCCCTTCAGCAGTTATCCAGCCGGACCTTGACCACGCACTTGAGCACGGGGGCGGGCTGGCCGTCCACGGCCACGCAGGGGGCGTGGGCGTCCTCGGGGAACAGGACCATGAAGTAGCCGTTGCCGATGGGCAGGGGGTGGGTCTTGCCGTGGTAGAACCAGATGTCGCTGTCCGGCCGGGCCTCTACCTCCTCCTTCATGGTGGCCAGGGGAGCCACGCCGATGAGCTCCTCACCCCGGACCAGATACTGGATGTCGGCATATTTGCGGTGGGCCTCGGGGGTGGTGTTCTCCACCTTGGTCTCATAGCTCTGCATCATGGCGTACAGACGGGTGCCGTCCAGCTCGATGCGGTCGCTGGACAGGGTGGAGAAGTCGGTCTCGGCCAGGAAGCGGAGGCCCTTCATCAGGTTGGGCTGAATGCCGTTGTAGCGGTCCAGGTGGTCCAGGCTGTCGTAGATCATAGCGGTGCGCTCCTTTATATCTTCACAATTTTTTGGTTTCAGGCTGATTCATTACACAACGACCTATTGTAAACGAAGCCATGCCGCAATGCAACCCGTTTTCTTGGCGGAAACAGCGAAAAAATCGGCAAGTACGTTCTCAAATAAAGAACAAAGTGGGGAGGAATGCCTGGGAAATTAAAAAGATGTACAAAAGAACTGGGCTGGGCGGAGAAATACTTGAAATTTCTCCGAACTCTTGTTAAAATTATGAAAAGAACGAAAGCTGTTTCGAAAGAAAGAACGCAGGTCATCTGCGGCAGAGTGGGAGCGACTATGGAACATCAGGCGGAACCGAAAGTGAAATCCCTGGCGAAGGCGCTCCATCTGTTGGAGTGCTTCAGCACCAAGAATCCAGAGTGGGGCATTACCGAGCTGGCGGAAAAGCTGGGCATGGCGAAATCCAATGTCCACAGCATCGTCACGACCTTCGAGCAGATGGGCTATCTCAACCAGCTGCCCAACAAGAAGTACACCCTGGGGCTGAAGATGCTGGAGTATGCCTACATCATCAACCAGAATCTGGGCTATCCCAAGGCGATTTACGACCTGGTGGTCAAGGCGGCCAATATGACGGATCAGATCGTCTATTTTGGCATTCCCTATGGCTCCCGGGTCCTGTATCTCTATGTGGCCCACCCCATCGACCGGATGAGCGAGCTGCCCTACCGGGAGATCCTGGGGGAGAACGTGCCCCTGATCGATGCCGGCATCGGCAAGGCTATCCTGGCCTGGCTGCCGGAGGAGAAGTGGCCCGAGCTCATCCCCGAGCACGTCCCCCGCTATACCTCCACCACCCTGACGGAGCGGGAGGACATTATCATGGAGCTGCACAGCACCCGGAACCGGGGCTTCTCCATTGACAACAGAGAGCGGTATGAGGACGTGCGCTGTGTGGGCGTGCCTGTGTTCAACGCGGCCAACCGTCTGGTGGCAGCCATCAGCACCTCCGGCCCCGCCAATATTATGACGGACGAGAAGCTGATGGAGTGCGCCGCCATTCTGAAAAGCATTGCTTTACAGATGAAGGAGCGAATTTACAAATAATGTATTCTTTGCCGCCGGGCTCCGACGGTTGGAATAGACGTACCTGCACACAATTCAAAATGGGAGGAAACACTACATGAAAACCTGGAAAAGAATCCTCGCTCTGTCTCTGAGCACCGTTATGGTGCTGGGCCTGCTGGCCAGCTGCGGCAACAAGAACGCCGCCACCAGCGGTTCTGCCAGCGGCAGCATCTCCGCCACCGACAGCTCTGACGTCGGCGATCCCGTCAACCTGGTGTTCTCCATCGCCGCCGTCCCCACCGACGCCCACGGCGCTGCCC
The DNA here is from genome assembly GCA_900550705.1 of uncultured Eubacteriales bacterium. Taxonomy (GTDB): domain Bacteria; phylum Bacillota; class Clostridia; order Oscillospirales; family Oscillospiraceae; genus Lawsonibacter. The sequence goes on from URTG01000063.1 coordinate 5,336, forward strand.
AGAAGGTGTTCAAGGACACCCTGGAGGAGATCTCCGGCGGCAACATGACCGTGGAGTGCTATGATTCCGGCACCCTGTACGGCCAGGACACCGAGCACGATGCCCTGAAGAACGGCGACGTGGACATGATCTACTCCTCCGCCTCCTGGCTGACCGACGGCTCTCCCTGGGTCTCTATGTTCACTGCCGGCTATGTGTTCCAGAGCTATGACCACATGTCCAAGGTGCTGAACGGCGACATCGGCAAGGAGGTCTTCCAGAAGATCGCCGACGAGCAGGGCATCCTGCCTCTGGGCGCTTATTACCTGGGCACCCGTCAGGTCTCCCTGACCGAGGACCGCCAGATCAAGACCCCCGAGGATCTGAACGGCGTGAACCTGCGTATGCCCAACTCCGACGCTTGGGTCTTCCTGGGCAAGGCCATGGGCGCCAACCCCACCGCCATCCCCTTCAACGACCTGTATCTGGCCCTGCAGACCGGCACCGTGGACGGCCAGGACAACCCCCTGCCCACCGTGCAGTCCGCCAAGTTCTATGAGGTCCAGAAGTCCATCTCTCTGACCAACCACCTGGTCGACTCCGTGTGGCCCACCATCAACCTGAACACCTGGAACAAGCTGACCGACACCCAGAAGGGCTGGGTCATGGAGGCTGTTGAGGCCGGCCGTAAGGCTTGCGACGAGCAGAACCTGAAGACCGAGGCCGAGGTTCAGGACTTCCTGAAGGAGAAGGGCATGAGCATCTATGAGGCTGACGTGTCCGCCTTCGCCGACCACGTTCTGGAGACCTATCTGAACGATCCTATCTCCGACTCCTGGGATAAGGACCTGCTGGCTGAGATTCAGGCTATGGCCTAAGCGGTCCCCGCAGAAGCTTTTATAGTCAGAACCCGCAAGGGGGCTGGGGTAGTCCCGGTCCCCTTGTATTTGTGTCAAAGAGACAGGGGGGGAGTCCCCCTGTGATCCCCCGGATTTTTTCTCGAAAGGAGAAGAAACTATGAAAAAAGTCTGCGGCTTTCTCCGCGACTGCGTGGAAAAGTACATCCCGGCGCTGGCCTTTGTGGTGCTGTTCGTGGTGTTCGTTTTCCAGGTATTTATGCGCTATGTGATGAAGAATCCCCAGGCATGGACCACGGAGGTGGAGCAGTCCTGCTTCCTCTGGCTGGTCATGCTGGGCGCCAGCTACTGCCAGCGGATGAAGGGGCACGTCACCTTTACCCTGGTGTATGACAATCTGAATATTAAGGGCAAGGCCATCACCGCCATGCTGGGTAATCTGCTGATCACCTTTACCTGCGTGGTGACCTTCGTTCCCTCTCTCAACTATATCTGGGGTCTGATGGCCCGGCAGCAGGTGACCACCCTGCTGAAGTGGTCCAAGACCGTTGTGTTCTTCCCCTATGTGGTCTTCCTGGCCTTTATCGTGGCCTATGCGCTCATCGAGATTTACGACGAGCTTATGGTGCTCAAGGGCGACAAGAAGTATATCGACCAGATGCTCCAGGACTCCAAGTCTGAGGCGGAGCAGGCCATCGAGGCATCTCTGGCCCAGGAGCAGCTGGACCTGAACAACATCGACTACGGAGGTGGCAAGTAATATGATGCAGAACCTGCCCCTGATCGTTTTCCTGATCTGCTTTGTGCTGATGTTCGTGCTGCGGATGCCCATCCCCACCGGCATGATCGCCGCCTGCGCCATGTACTTCCTGACGGACGGCCTGATCAAGGGAAACAGCTTTATCGGCCTGATCACCGGTCAGGAGGGCCAGCTCCATCTGGTGGCCCAGAAGACCATTGAGGCCATTTTCACCAACACCACCATCATCGCCGTGCCGCTGTTTATCTTCGCGGCCAACGTGATGAACGCCGGTAAGATCACCGAGTACGTCTTCGGCGTCTGCAAGGGCCTGGTGGGCCGCTTCCCCGGCGGTCTGGCCCATGTGAACGTGCTGGCCTCTCTGGTGTTCTCCGGCATGACCGGCTCCGCCGTGGCCGATGCCTCCGGCCTGGGCAAGATGGAGATCGACGCCATGCGCGCCGAGGGCTATGACGACGGCTTCTCCTGCGCCATCACCGCCGCCTCCGCCACCATCGGCCCCATCTTCCCGCCCTCCATCCCCGCCGTTATTTACGCCATGCTCACCGGTGCCTCCGTGGGTGCGCTGTTCATGGCCGGCATGATGCCCGGCGTGATCCTGGCCATCGCCCTGTGCGTGTACATCGCCATCATTGCCAAGAAGCGCAAGTATCCCAAGTCTGCCCCCCCGAAGCTGGGTCCCTATCTGCGCTACTGCTTCACCGCCATCTGGGCGCTGCTGACCCCCGTGATCCTGCTGGTGGGCATCTACACCGGCGTGATGACCCCCACCGAGGCGGGTGCCATCGCCGGCGCCTATGCCCTGATCGTGGCCATCGTGGCCTATCGTATCCTGAACTGGCAGGGCCTGAAGCAGGTCATTTTTGACACCGTGAAGGGCACCGGCTCCGTCTCCATCATGGTGGGCGCGGCCTCCGCCATCTCCTTCATCTTTGCCAAGGAGCAGATCGGCGTTCGCCTGGGCAACTGGATCATGTCCTTTACCGACAGCAAGTATGTGTTCCTCATCATGGTGAACCTCATCATCCTGGTCCTGGGTATGTTCGTGGATACCTCCGTCATTCAGCTGGTCATGATCCCCATTCTGTGGCCCGTGGCCCAGAAGTTCGGCGTGGACATCATCCACTTCGGCCTGATCATCATCTTCAACATGATGCTGGGCCTGTCCACCCCGCCCTTCGGTATGTGCCTGTTCATCACCTCCGGTATCTCCGGCACCCCGCTGAAGGACGTCATTCGGGAAATTTGGGGCCCCATTGTGGTCATGCTCATCGTGCTGATGATCATTACCTTTGTTCCCGAGTCCGTGCTGTTCCTGCCCAGAATGTTCCACATGATCTAAGCGGGAACGAACCCCTGTATTTTCCGCGCTTTTGGGCGCGAAAATAGAACCCTGTCTCTCTATGTGCCGGCAGACCGCGCACCGTCTCAGCGCGGGTGCGGTCTGCCGGCAATTTTTATGAAGGAGTGAGCCCTATGCTGAAAAAACCAAGAATTCTTGTCGTCGGCAGCTTTATGATGGACCTGATCGCCTCCACCAAGCGCGTGCCCAATTCCGGTGAGACCGTGATCGGCATGAAGTTCCAGACCGCCCCCGGCGGCAAGGGAGCCAACCAGGCCGTGCAGTGTGCCCGGCTGGGCGCGGATGTCACCATGGTGGGCCAGGTGGGCGACGATGCCTTTGGCAAGATCATGACCGACACCGCCGCCAAGGCCGGTGTGGACGTGTCTCATGTGTCCGTCGATCCCAACGAGTCCTCCGGCGTGGGGCATATTACCCTGGAGGTCACCGACCACGGCACCCAGAACCGGATCACCGTGTGTCCCGGTGCCAACTTTACCCTGACGGTGGACGACGTGGTCTGGCTGAAGGACGAGATCGGCAAGTATGACCTGGTGATGATGCAGTTTGAGCTGCCCATGCCCGTCATTGAGGCGGTGGCCCAGTGGGCCCACGACGCCGGGGTCATTGTGATGATCAACCCCGCCCCCGCCGCGCCCCTGTCGGACAAGCTGCTCTCCTGCGCCACCTACATTTCTCCCAACGAGCACGAGGCCGCCATTCTGGCCGACCACACCATCCGGGTGGACAACGGCATCAACTATGACGATGTGGCCGTGGTGGCCAAGGCCTTCCACGACCGTGGGGTGGAGAACCTGATCATCACCATGGGGGAGAACGGCTCCATCGTGGCGGGCAAGGACGGCATTCACCACACCGACTGCGTGAAGGCCCCCCAGGTGGCCGACCCCACCGCCGCGGGCGATTCCTTCGTGGCCGCCTTCTGCACCGGTCTGACCGCCGGGCTGCCCAAGGGCGAGGCACTGGCCTTCGCCAGTCACACCGCGTCCATCACCGTGTCCCGCATGGGGGCCATGCCCAGCCTGCCCACCGTGCAGGAGGTCCAGGACTTTATGGTGGAGCGGGGCTACAAGGGCTTCGACCCCAAGCTGCTGGACGCCTTGAAGTCAGGCTGTTGAAAAAGTCCTTCCAGCCAAAGGATTCGGAGGGAAGGATAGTTGGAAAGGGAACCGTCAGG
>URTG01000064.1 GCA_900550705.1 uncultured Eubacteriales bacterium
GGCGGATATTATCCGCCCGCAGCACCAGCTATCAAAAATCGGCCAAGTGCTGGATCAAAGCGTCCAAAAAATTTCTACGATATACCCCGCAGTCAAGGTAGACCATTATGTGATTATGCCAGACCATATTCATCTGCTCATAACCATCGAACCCCGTGGGGAAGTCGGCGGGCGGATAATATCCGCCCCTACGAAAGGAATCCCAACCATTGTGGGACAAATGAAACGTGCCGTCACCAAGGCCGTCGGGCGGCCGATTTGGCAGAAGGGGTATCACGACCATGTAATTCGGAATGACCGGGATTATCAGGAAATTTGGAAGTATATCGAAACCAACCCGTATCAAGAACGGGAATCCTAAATTAGAAACCGAGGCAACACCATGGCAAAGAAAGACGAAAAAACCAATGTAATGCGAATTTTGGAGCAGAAGAAAATTCCCTTCACCCCCCACACCTATCCCCACGAGGAGGGGGTGGCGGTGGACGGCGTCACGGTGGCGCGGTCCATGGGGCAGGACCCGGAGTGCGTGTTCAAGACGCTGGTGGCCCGGGGGGCGTCTCAGGCGCTGTATGTCTTCGACATCCCGGTGGGGGACAATCTGGACCTGAAAAAGGCCGCCCGGGCGGTGGGGGAAAAGTCCATCGCCATGCTCCACCAGAAGGAGCTGCTGCCCCTCACCGGCTACGTCCACGGCGGCTGCTCCCCGGTGGGGATGAAGAAGCAATTCCCCACCGTCTTCCACGAGACGGCGGAGATCATCGACACCATCACCGTCTCCGCCGGAAAGATCGGCTATCAGGTGGAGCTGGCCCCGGCGGACCTGATCGCCCTGGTGGGCGGGTCTGTGGCAGACCTCACCGTATCATTTCATTGAATGATTACGAAAAGTTTTCAGTTCAACTACCATGAATGGAGGTCTTCTTATGGAAGCGAAACATCCCTGGCAAGCACTGACTCTGTTTCAGCGTATCATTCTGTTGGTCCTGGCGGCTATGTTCCTTTTCTTCGGCGGACTGTACGCCTGGCGTCACGCCCACCCCGGGGTGTTTTACGACGGGCGCTTCACCAGCGACCAGTTTCTGACCCTCTCGGAGGAGGGCGGCATCCGCCGGTACACCGGCGCGGTGGACACGCAGTCGGCGGAGTTTATCGTAGACGGCGACCAGGTGACCTACCGCAGCGGCGACCGGACCTACGGCCCCTATCAGGTCCTGCGGGACGACAGCGTGCTTCCCGCGGATTCCGACGGCATCATCTCCCGGGTGGGCGTTCGGGTCCTGCGGGGGGAGGAGACCGTCTTTGAGGGCGGCTGTATCTACCCCTCGGACTCCATCAACGGCAGCTGGTATGAGGACCTGGTCTGGTCGGACGGCACCCCCTATGATACCGGCCTCGGGTTTGGCTTTGCCTACACAAGCTCCGGATTCATTTTCACCGACGAAGGCGACGAGGAGGAGTTCTACGCCCCCCGCCTCACGGCGGTCATTGTTCTCGCCCTGGGACCCACCCTGTCCTGTCGGGGCAGCTGGGGGCTCTATATTCTGGCCGCGGTGCTGTCCGTCGCCGTGGCCGCCTACACCCTGTACTACCAGCAGCTGCTCCGCTGGCAGGTGCGCTGGTATGTCCGGGACTGGGCCAACGCGGAACCCTCCGACTGGATGATGTTCGGCGCGCTCATGGGAATTCTCGTCCTCACCGGCATGGTCCTGATGCTGTATGTCACCGGAGCCGGAGAAATTGCTTCGATTTGATCAAAGGAGACCACTATGCACACTCATATCATCGTCAAAGGCGCGCGGGTAAACAACCTGAAAAACATCGACGTAAGCATCCCCCGGGACAAGCTGGTGGTGCTGACGGGGCTGTCCGGCTCGGGCAAGTCCTCCCTGGCCTTTGACACCATCTATGCCGAGGGGCAGCGGCGGTATGTAGAGTCGCTGAGCTCCTATGCCCGGATGTTCCTGGGTCAGATGGAAAAGCCCGACGTGGACTACATCGACGGCCTGTCCCCCGCCATTTCCATCGACCAGAAGACCACCAGCAAGAACCCCCGCTCCACCGTGGGCACGGTGACGGAAATTTACGACTACCTCCGTCTGCTGTGGGCCCGGGTGGGCGTGCCCCACTGCCCCATCTGCGGCAAGGAGATTCGCCAGCAGACGGTGGACCAGATCATCGACCAGGTGCTGGCCCTGCCCCAGGCCACCCGCATCCAGATCATGGCCCCGGTGATCCGGGGGAAGAAGGGCGAGCACACCAAAATCTTCGACGATGCCCGCAAATCGGGCTATGTCCGGGTCCGGGCGGACGGCTCTCTCTACGATCTCAGCGAGGAGATTAAGCTGGACAAGAACAAAAAGCACAACATCGAGATCGTGGTGGACCGCCTGGTCATCCGGGAGGACATCACCCGCCGGCTGACGGACAGCGTGGAGATCGCCTCCAACCTGGCCGGGGGCCTGGTGGTGGTCAACGTGGTGGGGGAGGACCGGGACATTCTGTTCTCTCAGAACTACGCCTGCGAGGACTGCGGCGTGTCCATTGAGGAGCTTACCCCCCGGATGTTCTCCTTCAACAACCCCTTCGGCGCCTGCCCCACCTGCATGGGCCTGGGGTCCCAGATGAAGATCGACCCGGAGCTGATCATCCCCAACCGGGACCTGTCCATTTTAGACGGGGCCATCACCGCCTCCGGCTGGAACAGCATCAAGTCGGACGGCATCGCCCGGATGTACTTCGATGCTCTGGCGAAAAAATACAAGTTCAAGCTGTCCACCCCGGTGAAGGACCTGTCCCCGGAGATTCTGGACGTGATCCTCTACGGCACCAAGGGGGAGAAGCTCACCCTGCACTACGACCAGCCCCGGGGCAAGGGCACCCTGTATCAGCCCTTCGAGGGCATCATCCCCAATCTGGAGCGCCGCTACCGGGAAACTCAGTCCGACTCGGTGAAGAAGGAGCTGGAGGAGTGTATGTCCCAGTGCCCCTGCCCCACCTGCCAGGGGCGGCGGCTGAAAAAGGAGTCTCTGGCCGTCACCGTGGGCGGGCTGGACATCGACAGCTACTGCCGCAAGAGCGTCACCGATGCCCTGGACTTTATGGAGCACCTGGAGCTGGACCAGACCAGAACCAGGATCGCCGCCCAGATTTTGAAGGAGATTCGCAGCCGCCTGGGCTTTCTCCGCTCCGTGGGCCTGCAATATCTGACCCTGAGCCGGGAGGCGGGCACCCTGTCCGGCGGCGAGAGCCAGCGCATCCGCCTGGCCACCCAGATCGGCTCCTCCCTCATGGGGGTGCTGTATATCCTGGACGAGCCCTCCATCGGCCTGCACCAGCGGGACAACGACAAGCTGCTGGCCACCCTGAAGGAGCTGCGGGACCTGGGCAACACCCTGCTGGTGGTGGAGCACGACGAGGACACCATGCGGGCCGCCGACTATATCGTAGACATCGGCCCCGGCGCGGGGGTCAACGGCGGCCATGTGGTGGCCGCCGGCACCCCGGAGGAGGTCATGAACACCCCCGGCTCCCTCACCGGCGACTACCTGTCCGGCCGGAAGAAGATCCCCGTCCCCGACCACCGGCGGACGGGCAGCGGAAACCATCTGAAAATCTTCGGCGCCCGGGAGAACAACCTGAAAAACATCGACGTGGACATCCCCCTGGGCACCTTCACCTGCGTCACCGGCGTGTCGGGCAGCGGAAAGTCCTCGCTGGTCAACGAGATCCTCTATAAAAAGCTGGGGGCCGACCTGAACCGGGTGAAGGTCCGGGCGGGCAAGCACCACCACATCGAGGGGGAGGAGTTCCTGGACAAGGTCATCAACATCGACCAAAGCCCCATCGGCCGCACCCCCCGGTCCAATCCCGCCACCTATACCGGCCTGTTCGGGGACATCCGGGAGCTGTTCGCCTCCACCCCCGATGCCAAGAGCCGGGGCTACGGCCCGGGGCGGTTCTCCTTCAACACCCGGGGCGGCCGGTGCGAGGCCTGCCAGGGGGACGGCCTCATCAAAATCGAAATGCACTTCCTGCCGGACATCTATGTCCCCTGCGAGGTGTGCAAGGGCCGCCGCTACAACCGGGAGACCCTGGAGGTCAAATATAAGGGCAAGAGCATCTATGAGGTGCTGGAAATGACCGTGGACGAGGCCCTGCCCTTCTTCGAAAATCTGCCCAAGATCTACCGCCGCCTCCAGACCCTGGAGGAGGTGGGCCTGGGCTATGTGAAGCTGGGCCAGCCCTCCACCGAGCTGTCCGGCGGCGAGGCCCAGCGGGTGAAGCTGGCCACCGAGCTGTCCAAGCGCTCCACCGGCCGGACCATCTATATTCTGGACGAGCCCACCACCGGCCTGCACTCCGCCGACGTGCACAAGCTCATCGAGGTGCTGCAAAAGCTGGTGGACGCGGGCAACACCGTGGTGGTCATCGAGCACAACCTGGACGTCATCAAAACCGCCGACCATCTCATCGACCTTGGCCCCGAGGGGGGCACCGGCGGCGGCACGGTGGTGTGCACCGGCACCCCGGAGACGGTGGCCGCCTGCCCCGCCTCCTATACCGGGCAGTATCTGAAAAAGCTGCTGCCGGGCGGGGTATAAGTCCCCTTTTATCCCAAAATAATTGCAAATTGCCCCGGTCCTTTCCGTAGGGGCGGCCTATGGCCGCCCGCACGATACCCACCTGGTGAACGACGGGCGGCCACAGGCCGCCCCTACGGATTTTGGTCCTACCTGGTGGGAAAACCGGAGCGCGTACATCGAGAGGAGAACCTATGGATCTGTTTCAATGGCTCACGGGCACCGAGAGCGGAAAATTTCTGTTTACCATGCTGGTGTCTATGATTCCCATTATCGAGCTGCGGGGCGGGCTGCCCTTCGGCGTGGCTCTGGGGCTGCCCTATTATCTGGCCTTCCCGGCGGCGGTGCTGGGCAATCTGCTGCCCGCGCCCTTTATCATTGTGTACATCCGCCGGCTGTTTACCCTTCTGCGGAAATATTTCCCCAAGCTCAACGGTCTGGTGGACCGGATGGAGCAAAAGGCCCATCTGAAAAGCAAGAAGGTGCTGAAATACCAGACCTTCGGCCTGTGGCTGTTCGTGGCCATCCCCCTGCCCGGCACCGGGGCCTGGACCGGCTCTCTGGTGGCCGCATTTTTAGAGATGCGGCTGAAGCGTGCCCTGCCCGCCGTGGTCCTGGGGGTGCTCACCGCCGGGTGCATCATGCTGGGGCTGACCCATGTGGGGGTCAACCTGTTCTCCGGCGCGGTGTAACCTCCCCCGCCCTCCGGCATAGGATAGTCCGGAGGTGCTGCACATGGAGCTGTGGGCGGAATTGATCTGGGCCGCGGTGGGCGCGGCGGCGCTGGTCGGGCTGATTTGGGACCTGCTGGGGCGGGTCCTGCGGCCCGGCGCTCTGGCCGGAGCACAAATCGTCCTGTCCGGCGCGGGGGACGGCGAGAAGCTGGAGGGCACCCTCCGCGCCCTGATCTGGCTGCGGAGCACGGGTCTGCTGCGCTGTCCCATCGTGGTGGCCGACTGCGGCCTGTCCCCCCTGGGCCGGGAGACCGCCCTGCGGCTGGCGCTCCGCTGGCCGGACGTGAGACTGTGGCCGGCGGCCCAGCTGGCGGAGGTACTGGACCCTCCCTGACATCAGAAAGAAAGAAGGCGCTCCCCCTTGGAAGAACTGGAATCCCAGCAAATGGAAGGCACCGTCTCCTCCATCATCTATCAGAACGAGGAAAACGGCTACACCATCCTCCGGCTGGACGCCCGGGACGAGGAGTGTACCGTGGTGGGTCCCATGCCCGGGGTGTCCCCGGGGGAATATCTGACAGTCCGGGGCCGCTGGGTGCGTCACGCCACCTACGGCCCCCAGTTCAAGGCCGAGGTGGTGGAGCGCCGTCTGCCCCAGGGCCAGAAGGAAATCTACCACTACTTAGCCTCCGGGGCCGTGAAAGGGGTGGGCAAGGCCACCGCCCGGCTGCTCATCGAGGAGTTCGGCGAAAACGTCCTCAACGTCATCGAGGACGACCCGGAGCAGCTGACCAAAATTCGGGGCATCTCCCCCAAGCGGGCCAGGCAGATCGGCGCGGTGTTCCGGGTGCAGATGGGAATGCGGCGGCTGATGGAATTTCTGTCGGAGCACCAGCTCCCCCTGGAGCTGGCTATGCCCCTCCGCCGGGCCTACGGCGACGTGGCGCTGGAGGTGCTGAAGGCCAACCCCTACGTCCTGGCCGGCGAGGAGTTCGGCGTGGAATTCTCCCTGGCGGACGGCCTGGCCCTCTCCCTGGGGGTGGCCCCCCAGGATGCCCTGCGGCTGGAGGCGGGACTGACCTTTGAGCTGTCCCACAACAGCTATCACAACGGGCACACCTTCCTCCCCCGACACAAGCTGCTCCAGGCCACCGCCACCCTGCTGGGGGACGGCGGCGACCCGCTGGAGGACGCCCTGGAGGCCCTCTCCCGCCGGGGGGAGGTGGTGTTTGAGGCGGTCGCCGGGCAGGACGCCGTCTATCTCCCCGCCCTGCACGAGGAGGAGTGCTTCATTGCCCATCGAATCACCGAAATGAGCCGCAGCGAGCTGCTGGCCCCCCAGGGGCTGGACAAGCTGCTGCGGACCATCCAGTGGGAGCAGCACCTCACCTACGCCCCCCAGCAGCGGGAGGCGGTGGAGCTGGCCGCCAGCCGGCAGGTCATGCTGCTCACCGGCGGCCCGGGCACGGGCAAGACCACCTGTCTGAAGGGCGTGCTGGCCCTGTTCGAGGCCATGGGGCTGGAGACCGCCCTGGCCGCCCCCACCGGCCGGGCCGCCAAGCGCCTGGGGGAGCTGTGCGACACCGAGGCCTCCACCATCCACCGTCTGCTGGAGACGGGCTTCGACCCCCACACCGGCAAGCTCATCTTCACCCACAACGCCGAGGACCCCTTAAAGGCCGACGCGGTGATCGTGGACGAGACCTCTATGGTAGATGTGCCCCTGATGGCCGCCCTGCTGAACGCCCTGCGGAGCGACTGCCGCCTGGTGCTGGTGGGCGACCCGGACCAGCTGCCCTCCGTGGGGCCGGGCACCCTGTTTGCCGACCTCATCCGCAGCGGCGTGGTGCCCTCCGTCCGGCTGACGGAGATCTTCCGCCAGGCCGCCGAGAGCGCCATCGTCCGCAACGCCCACAGCATCGACCGGGGGGAGCTGCCCGACCTGCGGAAAAACGACGGGGACTTCTTCTTCCTGGTCCGCCGGGACCCCGCCGGGGCGCTGGACACCATCGTGGACCTGTGCCGCCGCCGTCTGCCCGAGCGGATGGGGATTCCCACGGACCAGATCCAGGTCCTCTCCCCCACCCGCCGCCGGGGCACAGGCACCCGGGCGCTGAATCAGGCCCTTCAGGAAGCCCTGAACCCCCCGCTGGAGGGCAAGGGCGAGCGCCGCTTCGGTGACTGGGTCTTCCGGGCCGGGGACCGGGTCATGCAGGTGAAAAACAACTACGACATCCTCTGGCGGGAGGAGGGCGGCAGCCGCTCCGGCATGGGGATGTTCAACGGCGACATCGGCGTGATCCGCTCCATCGAGGGGGACGTCATTACCGTGGACTTCGACGGCAAGATCGTGGAGTACGCCCCCGATATGCTGGGCGAGCTGGAGCCCGCCTTCGCCGTCACCGTCCACAAGGCCCAGGGCAGCGAGTACCGCGCCGTCATCCTGGCCGCCCTGGAGGGCGCCCCCATGCTCATGACCCGGGGCATCCTCTACACCGCCGTCACCCGCGCCAAAAACCTGTTCATCCTGGTGGGCGCGCCCGAGGCCGTGGCCGGTATGGTAGCCAATAACCGGCAGACCAGAAGGTATAGCGGACTGCGGGGGAGATTAACGGAGTGTTAACGCTGCCCTGCTATACTAAGGGCAGCAGCCCCAAAATGCTTTATCCGGAGGAACTATTGGCCGAGCTGGACCGCATCTTCCCCGGCCCCGGCGGTCAGGCCCCCGAGGTCTATGCCTGGTAAGCCCGTCCCGGCTTGCAGTCATCCCCTTCGGTCCGCAGTTTGCGGACAAAAGCAGCAAAAATGTCCCCTGGCAGCTCCGCAAAATTCGGAGCCGTCGGGGGACATTTTTTTCTGTATTCTCTCTGCCCCGGGGCCGCCCATCAGATATGCAGCAGCGCCACCGCGATCTGGAAGTAGACCAGCAGAGAAATGGCATCGGCGATGGTGGTAATGAGCGGGCTGGCCATCACGGCGGGGTCCATGTGCAGGCGGTCGGCGGCGATGGGCAGGAAGCAGCCCAGCAGCTTGGAGGTGATGACCGTCACGATCAGGGTAAGGCTCACCGTCAGCGCCACGGCGAAGGACACCTTGCTGAACACCAGCAGCCGAACAAAGTTCACCGCCGCCAGGGTCGCGCCGCACAGCAGGCCCACCTGGGCCTCCTTCCAGGCCACCTTCAGGCAGTCGCCGGTGTGAATTTCTCCCAGCGATAGGCCGCGGATGATGGTGACGGAGGACTGGCTGCCGCAGTTTCCGCCGGTGTCCATGAGCATGGGGATAAAGGCGGTGAGCACCACCTGGGCGGCCAGGGCGGTTTCAAAGTGGGTGATAATGGCCCCGGTGAAGGTGGCCGACACCATGAGCAGCAGCAGCCACAGCACCCGGCTGCGGTACAGGTCCACCACCCGGGTCTCCAGATAGGGCCGCTCAGAGGGCAGTATGGCCGCCATCTTCTCCATATCCTCGGTGGCCTCGTCCTGGAGCACGTCCATGGCGTCGTCCGCCGTGACGGTGCCCACCAGATGGCCCACGCCGTCGATCACCGGCAGCTCCACCAGGTCCAGCTGGTCCATGCGGGACACGGCCAGCTCCTGGTCGTCCTCCGGCCGAAGCTCCTCCGCCGGGGGACTCATAAACTGGTCCAGCCGCTTGTGGTCCGGGGCCATGATCAGGTCCCGGACGGTGAACAGGCCCATCAGGATGCCCTCCTCGTCCACCACATAGCAGTTGGTCATAAAGTCCTTGGGAATGCCCACCTGGCGCAGACGGGCCAGAGCCTCCCGCGCCCGCATCAGGGGCGAGAGGACCAGCGGCTCCCGGGACATGATCGCGCCCACGGTGTCGGGCGCGGCGGGGATCATTGCGAGATTCTTGTTCATCATGGTTTGTACCTCCTTGTCGTCGTTGGCGGCAAAACGCCGTTGCCGTGACAGGGAGACCCGGCAAACTCAGCCGGCGGGCGTCCATCCGCACAGACGCCCGGGTCGTTGATTCGGTTTGCCGGAGCCTCGACTGCCGCTGTCCATGGGATGTTCACCTCAACCTTCTTCCGCCCGGCGCGTTCGCTGCGGGGGGCATTCTTTCTAAACCTTCAGGAAATGTTCCTCCAGTTTTTCTTTTGGCATATCTGTCGTGTCATGATAGTGCAGGTTG
>URTG01000065.1 GCA_900550705.1 uncultured Eubacteriales bacterium
CCTGATAGGGGGAAGGTGCCCTCGCAGGGGGCGGATGAGGGTGACCCCGTACAAGAGGCTGCAACCAAAGGGTTTGCAAACTCCTAACTCCTACCTCCTAACTCCTACCTCCTAACTCCTACCTCCTCACTCCACACTCCCCCCAAACGCTCCCGCGCTTCTTGCGCCCAGCGCAAACACCACCCCGTCGTCTGTCTCCTCCCAGGGGATGTCGCCCAGCAGGGGGGTGGGGAGGGCGGGCAGGTCCAGGGTCAGGCGCTCCGGGGTGTCACCGGCGTTGCAGAGGAACAGGACGGTCTCCTCCTCCACCGACCGGGTGAAGGCCAGCAGGGGACCCTGGGCGGCGACGAAGCGCAGGTCGCCCCGGCGGAGGGCAGGGTGGTCCCGGCGGAGGCGGCCCAGAGCGCCGAACCAGGCCCGCAGGTCCGGGTCCTCCCGGCCCCAGGGGTAGGTCTGGCGATTGAAGGGGTCCTCAAAGCCCTCCATCCCCGCCTCATCCCCGTAGTACACCGTGGGGGAGCCGGGGAAGCAGAACAGCAGCAGGGCGGCGGCCCGCAGCAGCTCCGTGCCCCGGCGGCGCTGGTCAGGGGAGAGGCGGAAGTTCGCCCGCCACTCCTTGGACCGGTCGCGATACTCCCCGCCGGCCCCCAGCAGGGTGAGGATGCGTGGGGTGTCGTGAGTGCCCAGGGAGTTCATGGCGGAGCGGAAGGCGAAGGGGGGGTAGTTCTCCCGCAGGGTCTCCATAGCGGCGGCGAAGCGCTGGCCGCCGCCCCCCTGGAGGTAGGACAGGATGGCGGAGCGCAGGGGGTAGTTCATCAGCCCGTCGCAGTGTCCGCCCAGGATGTGCTTCCGGCGGACGCCGTAGGCCACCTTGGTGGAGCCGTCCTCCCACACCTCGCCAATCACCACGGCGTCGGGCTTCTCCGCCCGGGCGGCCTGGTGGATGCCGTGGACAAAGTCGTCGGGCAGCTCGTCGGCCACGTCCAGCCGCCAGCCGTCCGCCCCCGCCCGGAGCCACCGGCGGACCACGGAGTTCTCCCCGCCGAAGATAAACTCCCGATAGGAGGGGCAGCGCTCATTCACCGCCGGCAGGGAGTAGATGCCCCACCAGCTCTCATACTCCTTCGGCCAGTGGATAAAGTTGAACCAGGGGCGATAGGGGGAGTCCCAGCTCTGGCTGGCCCCCTGGTCGGGGTAGAAGCCGTCGCCGTTGAAATACCGGCTGACAAAGCCCGTGTGGTTGAACACCCCGTCCAGCATGACCCGCATCCCCCGCCTATGGGCCTCGTCACACAGGCGGGTGAAGTCCTCGTTCCGGCCCAGCATGGGGTCGATGACGTCGTAATCCGCGGTGCCGTAGCGGTGGTTCTCGGCGGCCTCGAAGATGGGGTTGAAGTACAGGGTCTCCACCCCCAGGTCCTTCAGATAGTCCAGCTTAGACAGCACCCCGAGAAAATCGCCGCCGAAGAAGTCCCGGTTGCGAATTTCCCCGTGCTCGTCCGGACGGAACTGGGGCAGCTCCTCCCAGCCCAGGTGGACGGTGCGCCCCCCCACCAGGCCGGCGGGGTCGGGGATTCGGCTGCGGCAGAAGCGGTCGGGGAAAATCTGATAGGTCATCCCCTGGCCGAACCAGTCGGGCACGGTCTCCCCCCCGTCGTACACCGTGAGCTGATAGGGTCCCAGCTCGTGCCGCAGTCCCCCGGGGCCGGTAAGGACGAAGGAGTACCACACCAGGCCCACATAGTCCCCCGTCTCCAGGGTGGCGGAGAAGGTGTCCCGGCCCAGGTCGTGGCCCTGCCAGGGCATGGGGAGCGCCTCGCTGCGGTTGTCCGCGCTCTCGAACACCGCAGTGAGCGCGGCGCGGGAAAACCCCTCCGCCCGGCGGGGGCGGAGGGTGAGCGCCACAGGGGTCCCCGCCGGGACCGCCCCATAGGGGGCCTTGCACCGGGGGTCTCGGGAATCGAAAATGTCAAATTGGGACATGGGAGCGCCTCCCGTCTTACTTAATAGTGATAGCTGCCGCCGCCGATGAACTCCCGGATCAGGGAGTCCCGGGCCACCAGGCTGGGGTCGATGGGTTCGAAGAACTGGAAGGCGTGGATCAGCTCCATCAGCTCGCTGTGCCGCTCGTTCTCCTCAGGTACCGCCTTCAGCATGGGCAGGGCGTAGTTCCGCATGACGGACACCTCATAGGGCAGGGAGGAGTCGAAAATAATGTCCGCCCGGTTCTTAAAGGGGGAGATGTAGAGCTTTTCGCCCCGGCGGACGTTGGCCCACATCTCCATGGTCTCGGCCACGCCGGTGCCCCGGAAGTTGTAGTCCCGCACGGCCCGGCGGGTCAGACGCATCCAGGTGCCCTTAAAGCGGAGCACAGCTCCCTCGTTCACGTTGGAGCGGGCGGAGATATAGAGCTTGGTGGCCTCGGGGTGGCGGCCGGCGATGTCGTCGTTCAGGGCGTGGATGCCCTCGAAAATAGCGATCTCGTTCTTGCCCAGCTTCAGGGGGGTGCCCAGAGAGTCGTTCCGCATCTGGCGGGCGAACTCAAACTTGGGCACGATGATCTCCTCCCCCTTGGACAGGGCGGTGAAGTGCCGGTCCAGCAGGTCCATGTCCATGCACTTGGGGGACTCGTAGTCGATCTCCCCCTCGGGGGTGCGGGGGGCGGTGCGGCGGTTGATGGTGACAAAGTAGTTGTCCATCGCCACGGCGTGGGAGTTCACGCCCCGGCGCTTCAGCTCCTCGGCGATCTTCATGGCCGTGGTGGTCTTGCCGGAGCCGGAGGGGCCGGACAGCAGCACGATGGGGCTGTGCTCCAGATTGCCCAGGATCTTGTCCGCCGCCAGGGAGACCCGCTGGGCATAGTTGGCGTCGCACTCCTCTAAAAATTCCTTCACGTCGCTGTGGACGCGCTTGTTGATCTCTTGCAGCTGATATGCCATGGTTTTTTCTCCTTTCAGGGCTCTTACCCCCTGGTAAAGCTTATGATCTCCCGCTTCTGGGCCAGAACCTTTTCCAGGCTGGTCAGATAGTCCTGGGGGTACTTGGGGTTGGGCAGACGGACGATCCGTCCGGCGGCGGGGTCCACCAGCTTGGTCACGCCGCCTCCGCCGATGGAGACCACGGTTTGCAGCTCCTCCATCATGATAATATTGTAGAGATTTTCCTGCCCCGGCAAGGCCCAGCCCACGTTTTCCAGGGAGCCGGACATATACTTCTGCCGATAGAGGTAATAGGGGGCGTAGCCCCGGCCACGCAGGGCGGACAGAGAAAATTCCAGCATCCTTGCCACCTCGTCGCCGGAGGGGAGGGCACCCCCCTGCTCCATGAGCCGGGAGCCCTTTTTCAGCGCCAGGGTGTGGACGGTGATGTTCTCCGCCCCCAGGTCCAGCACGCCCTCCAAGGAGCGGCGGAAGCCGTCAAAGCTGTCCCGGGGCAGACCGGCGATGAGGTCCATGTTGATGCAGTCAAAGCCCACGGCCCGGGCCAGCGTCCAGGCGGCGGCGATGTCGGCGGCGGTGTGCCGCCGGCCGATGGCGGCCAGCACCGGGTCCTCCAGCGTCTGGGGGTTGATGGAAATCCGGCCCACACCCCGGCGGGCCAGCACCTCCAGCTTTTCCCGGGTAATGGTGTCCGGCCGGCCGGCCTCCACGGTGTACTCCGTGCAGCGGTCCATGGGCAGAACAGACTGACACCGGGCCAGCAGCCGGTCCATCTGGTCGGCGGACAGGGTGGTGGGGGTGCCGCCCCCCATGTAGAAGGTGCGGACATGGAGACCCGCCTCGTCCAGGGCGGCGGCGGTGGCGTCGATTTCCCGGAGCAGGGCCTCTAAATAAGGTTCCACCAGCTTCAGCGTCCGGCCCACGTCGGCAGAGACGAAGGAGCAGTAGGCGCACCGGGTGGGGCAGAAGGGGATGCCCACATAGACAGACACCTCGTCCGGCTGTAAGGACCGGTCCGCCGCCAGACTGGCCCGGGCGCAGTCCATGGCCAGCCCCGCCCGGACGGGGGAGACGCGGTATTCCTCCTCCAGCTCCCGCCGGGCCTGGTCCGGGGTGGCCCCGGCC
Organism: uncultured Eubacteriales bacterium; assembly: GCA_900550705.1. GTDB lineage: Bacteria > Bacillota > Clostridia > Oscillospirales > Oscillospiraceae > Lawsonibacter. The sequence continues at coordinate 4,065 of URTG01000065.1, forward strand.
TTCATGGCCTTGACGGGCAGCTTCACCGGCCGCACGCCGGTGAGTGCCCCCCAGGGTGGCTCCTGGCCCAGAAGCGCCGTCCCCGCCTGGTAAAAGGCCCGCTTCAAGGCGTGCTGCACCGTGTGGTAGACGGCCTCCGGTGCCTCGTCCAGGGCGGCGGCGGGGAATTCGGTCCGGCCCAGGGCGGTTTTCCCGCCCCAGGTGACCCGGGCGGTGAGCACGGCGGCATCTCCCTCCGCCGACAGGGTAAAGTGGGCGGCGCTGTCCCCCGTCTCCGCCCCGGGCTCGGGGTAGAGGGGCTTCTCCCCGGGGAACAGGGTGAGCATCATCTGCTCGGCGGAGTAGTGGTAGCGCTCCGGCTGCCAGGGGCGGTCTGGTTGTGCAAAGGTCAGGTTCATGGCGCTCTCCTTCCGTCTGTGGTTGGAATCAGTGGGCCAGGGCCTCCCGCAGGAAGGGATTGGTCTTCCGCTCCCGCTCCAGGGTGGAGGTCACATCGTGCCCCGGGCAGACGTGGTAGTCCCCGGGCAGCTGGCCCAGCCGCTTGAGGGACTGCATGATTTCCTCATAGCTGCCGCCGTTCAGGTCGGTGCGGCCGCAGGACCCGGCAAACAGGGTGTCGCCGCAGAACAGCACATCCCCCACCTGCAAGGTCACGCCGCCCTTGGAGTGCCCGGGGGTGTGGAGGACGTGGATGGTCAGCCCGCCCAGGGGCAGGGTATCCCCCTCGTCGTAGAAGTGCAGGTCGGCAATCTCCCCTGCCAGGGGGAACAGGCGGCTGCCCGCCCCCTGGGCATCGGCCTTGTGGATATAAACCTGGGCCTCCGGCAGGGCGCGATGGAGGTCCGGCACCCCGGTGGTGTGGTCGTAGTGCCCGTGGGTCAGGAGGATATACCGGGTCTCCACCCCGTCCTCCTTCAGAACGGACAGAATCTTCTCTGCCTCGTCCCCCGGGTCAATGACGGCGGCCAGCTTGGCGGCCTCGTCCTCTAAAATATAGCAGTTGGTCCCGATGGGACCCACCTGAAGTACCTTCACTTGCATGAAATCTCCTCCTTGCCCTTTTCCTGCGTATCCAGGCGCATCCTTTCCTGACTTCTCACTCATAACTCATAGAGAATGGTGACCGGTCCGTCGTTGACGGAGGCCACCTGCATATCCGCCCCGAACTGCCCGTGCTCCACCCGGAAGCCCCGGGCCCGGCAGCGGTCTAAGAACCGCTCATACAGGGGGATGGCCAGCTCCGGCTTGGCCGCCTTGGAAAAGCCCGGTCGGCGGGAGGAGGTGTCGGCGTACAGCGTGAACTGAGACACCACCAGCAGCCCGCCGCCCACCTGCTCCAGGTCGCGGTTCATTTTTCCGTTTTCGTCCTCAAACACCCGGAGATTGCAGATCTTCTCCGCCAGCTTGTCACAAACGGTCTCGTCGTCGTTGGGACCCACCCCCAACAGGACCAGGAACCCCCGGTCAATGGCCCCCACCGTCTGCCCCTGGATGGTGACAGAGGCGGAGGAAACTCTGGTTACTACGGCTCGCATGGTGTTCTCCTGTCTTGTCTTTATTTCGGTACGTTAGATTGGCGGCCCGCCCCGGCAGTGCGGCGGTCGTCGCGGGACGCTGAGGACAGCGTCCCCTACGGGAGCACCCCCGGGAGAAACTGTAGGGGCCGATGGGGACATCGGCCCCTACGGTCAGCCCGGAAAGAACCCCTTCTGGCGCAAGGGCGCACAGCCCTGGAAGTCCCCCTCATCCGGCCTGCGGGGGGGCGAACGAGGGGAACGGTTCAGGGCCTAGAACATTTGCACCAAAAGCAGGCAGTATCAACGGCTCCCTTGTGCAAAGGGAGCTGTCAGCCGATAGGCTGACTGAGGGATTGTCTCCTCTAGGGCTAGGCAGAACTACGACAATCCCTCCGTCTCGGCTTCGCCGAGCCACCTCCCTACCCCTTTTGTCGCTGCGTGACATTTCCCCCTGATAGGGGGAATCGGCCCCAGGGGAAGGCTATTCTTGTCGGTAATCTTAGCTGGTAATCGTCGTCCCATCCGCCCGCTGGCCCAGCATATGGAGCAGCAGGGCGTGCTCCCCCCGGCCGTCCAGGATGGAGACCTCGCCCACGCCGGCGTGGACGGCGTGGATGCAGCCCCGGACCTTGGGGACCATGCCGCCGGCGATGAGGCCGGCTTCGATGAGCTCCTCGGCGCGCTTGGTGTCCATGCGGTCCACGGCGGTTTTGGTGTTGTGGCTGTCGATGAGGATGCCGCCCACATCGGTGAGGAAGACCAGGCTCTGGGCGTGGAGGGCCTCGGCCACGGCCCGGGCGGCATCGTCCGCGTTGCAGTTCAGGGAGCCGCCGTCCTCCCCCAGGGCGATGGGGGAGACCACGGGCAGGTAGTCGGCATCCAGCAGGGTGTTCAGCAGCTTGGGGTCCACCCTGGTGATGGCCCCCACCCGGCCCAGGGCCGGGTCCTTCACGGCGGCGGTGATGAGCCGGCCGTCCTTGCCGGAGATGCCCACGGCGTTTACCTCCAGCCGGGCCAGGTCGGCCACGATGGCCTTGTTCACCTGGGCGGACAGGGCCAGCTCGGCGGCGTTCAAAACGGCCTCGTCGGTGACGCGGTAGCCGTTTTCAAAGTGGGTGGGCACCTTCAGCTTGTCCAGCAGGGCGGTGATGTGCTTGCCGCCCCCGTGGACCAGGACCACCCGCATCCCCGCCATTTTCAGGGCGGCGGCATCCTGGAGCACGGTGTCCGCCTGGGCGGCGGCATCGATGGCGGAGCCGCCGTATTTCACCACCACGGTCTTCCCCTCGTGCCGCTTGAGGATGGGCAGGAGGGAGAGCAGACTGCGGACCTTCTCCATACCGTCCAGGCCGTGGGCCACGTCGTACTCCTGCAGATAGGTGTGGACGTACTCCACGTCCGACGGGGTGTCGATATACTGGGTGCCCCGCTTCTGGCGGGTCTCAGCGCCCTTGCCGGTGATGAGGAGCACCGTGGGCTCCTGACAGCCCAGAATGGCCTGGCGGATGGCCTCCCCCCGGTTGGGCTCGATGGACCACTGGCAGCCCTGGGCGTTGACATACTGAGAAATTTCCCGGCAGATGGACAGGGTGTCCTCCTCCCCGCTGTCCTCCTCGGTGAGGATGACCAGGTCGGAGTATTGGCCGGACACCTCCCCCAGGTCCTTCCGGCGGTCCAGGGCCTTCTTCCCCGGGCAGCCGAAGACGGTGACAATCCGCCGGCCGGGGTATTCGGCCTTGACGGAGCGGAACAGCGTCTCGAAGCTCATGCGGTTGTGGGCGTAGTCCACAATGGCGGTGACGGTCTCGTCCGCGTTGGCGTAGACCTCCATTCGGCCGGGGACCCGGGCCTTCATCAGGCCGACGTAAATGCACCGCTCGGGTACGTGCAGCGCCTCACACAGGGCGATGGCCGCCAGGGCGTTTTCCACATTGAACAGCCCCGGCATGGTCAGCCGGAATTCCCGGGAAAACTGCCGGGTCCGGACCCGGAACAGAATGTCGTTCCCCCGCTTGCGGACCTGGGAGCCGTAGACGTCGGCCTCCTCGTTCTTCTGGGAGAAGGTAATCACCGGCCTGCCCGCGGCCTGGGCGGCGGCCAGCACCCGGTCGGCGTGGTCGCAGTCCAGATTGACGCAGCTGACCTCCGCCTGGGCGAAGATTTTCAGCTTGGAGGCGAAGTAGTCCTCGAAATCCGGGTGCTCAATGGGGGAGATATGGTCCTTGCCGATGTTCAGAAAGCAGGCGGCGGCAAAGCGGGTGCACAGGGAGCGGTGGTATTTCAGCGCCTGGCTGGATACCTCCATGGTCAAAAACTCCATGCCCGTCTTCACCCCGTTGGCGAAGTGCCGCTGCAGGTCCAGCGGCTCGGGGGTGGTGAGATGGGATTCGAACCGCTCCACCCCGTCGTAGGTGTCGATGGACGAGACCACGCCCGACTCGGGCTTGCCCTCCTGGGCCATATATTCGTCCAGAATATACTTCAGATAGTAGGTGGTGGAGGATTTGCCCTTGGTGCCCGTGATGCCCACCACCTTCATGTGCCGGGAGGGGTGGTCGTAAAACAGGTCGGCCAGAGGGGCGATGGTCCGGCGCATATCGGTCACCTGGATACAGGGCAGGTCCACCTGGGGATAGGGCGTCTCGCTGACGTAGGCCAGGGCCCCCTTCTCCCGGGCGGAGGCCAGAAATTCCGGCTTGAAATGGGCCCCCTTGCACAAAAACAGCGTGCCGGGGACCACCTCCCGGGAGTCGTAGGACACCAGGGCCACCGGCGTCTCCCCTGCCAGCTCCGGCAGCGGCCCGGCCAGCAGGTCCCGCTCCCGGAGCAGGGACAGGTAATCGCGGAGGGTATGAGTCATTCCAGTTCACCTCAGAAAATTCAATCACAGAATCGTTCCCCGGAAGAAAAGCCTTCCCCTGGGGGAAGGTGCCCCCGCAGGGGGCGGATGAGGGGGACGCTTGAGTGCTTAGAGTATTTGCGCCAAAAGTAGGCAGTATCAACGGCTCCCCTGTGTAAGGGGAGCTGTCAGCCAGTAGGCTGACTGAGGGGTTGTTTTTTCTAGGGCTAGGCAGAACTACGACAATCCCTCCGTCTCGGCTTACGCCGAGCCACCTCCCTTTACACAAGGGAGGCGTTGGAACTGCGTTCTTCTAATTCAAGTTCTCCAAACCCTTCGGCGTTCCCCTCATCCGTCACGGGCTTCGCCCGCGCCACCTTCCCCCGGGGGAAGGCTTGGAATCATTGGTTACTGCATAAAAATC
>URTG01000066.1 GCA_900550705.1 uncultured Eubacteriales bacterium
AATCCTATGATAAGGCCGCCTTTATGACGGCCAGCCGCCTGGGGAAAAAGGTGGGGGTCAGCGAGTCCACCGTGGTCCGCTTTGCCGCGGAGCTGGGCTATGACGGCTACCCGGATATGCAGAAATCCTTGCAGAAAATGATCCGGAACCGCCTCACCTCCGTGCAGCGCATCGAGGTGACCAACGACCGCATCGGCGACCAGGACCTGCTGTCCACCGTGCTCCAGTCCGACATCGAGAAGATCCGGGTCACCCTGGAGGAGCTGGACCGGGACAGCTTCAGTCACGCGGTAGACGCCATTGTCTCCGCCAAGAAGATCTACATCATCGGCGTGCGCTCCTCTGCCGCCATTGCCGCCTTTATGGCCTTCTATTTCAACCTGATTTTCGATAACGTGGTCATGGTCACGGCGAACACCGCCAGCGAAGTGTTTGAAAATCTGCTGCGGGTGGGGGAGGGCGACGTGGTCATTGGCGTCAGCTTCCCCCGGTACTCCAGCCGGACGGTCCAGGCCATGAACTTTGCCCGGGACCGGGGGGCCACCACCGTGGCCATTACAGACAGCGAGGCGTCGCCCCTGGCGCCTATCAGCCACTATACGCTGAAGGCCCGCAGCGATATGGCCTCCTTTGTGGACTCCCTGGTGGCTCCGCTGTCTCTGGTGAACGCCCTGCTGGTGGCGGTGAGCCGCAAGAAAAATGACGACCTGGCCCATACCTTCCAGACCCTGGAACAGATTTGGGCGGAATACGGCGTGTATGAGAAGGTGCAGGATTGACGGAGCAGCATGAGATTCTCGTGGTCGGCGGCGGAGCCGCCGGCATGATGGCCGCCATCACCGCCGCTCGTCTGGGCGGGGACGTGTGCCTGATTGAGCGGAACCCCAAGTTGGGGCGGAAGCTGTATATCACCGGAAAGGGCCGGTGCAACGTGACCAATCACTGCGCCGTGCCCGAGGTGCTGGCCGCCGTGCCCCGGAATGGCCGATTCCTTTACAGCGCCATGAGCCGCACCACGCCGGAGGACGTGGAGCAGTTTTTCCAGCACCTGGGCGTCCCCCTCAAGGTGGAGCGGGGCAACCGAGTGTTTCCCGCGTCCGACCGGGCGGCAGACATCATCGACGCCCTGTTTCTGGAGCTGCGGCGGCTGCGGGTGCCCATTGTAAACGGCCGGGTGGAGGGCCTGGAGGTGCGGGACGGCGCCGTCACCGGTGTGAGGGTGAACGGCGGGGTGCTGCCCGGTCAGGCGGTGATTCTGGCCACCGGCGGGGCATCCTATCCCGCCACCGGCTCCACCGGGGATGGCTACCGCTTCGCCGCCCAGGCGGGGCACACAGTGGTGCCGCCCCGGCCCTCTCTGGTGCCCTTGGAGTCGGACGACCCGGCCTGCGGGCAGATGCAGGGGCTCTCGCTGAAAAATGTGCGCTTGACGGTGAAGAACCAGAAGGGTAAAATCGTATATCAGGAGCAGGGGGAGCTGCTGTTCACCCATTTCGGCCTGTCCGGCCCGCTGATTTTGTCGGCCAGCGCCCACATGAGGGATTTTGAGAAGAACAGCTACCGCTGCGTCATTGACTTAAAGCCCGCCCTGGACGAGGCCACCCTGGATGCCCGCCTGGTCCGGGAGCTGACGGCCAACGCCAACCGGGACCTGTCCAATCTGCTGGGGACGCTGGTGCCCCGGCTGATGATCCCCGTGCTGCTGGAGCGGACCGCCATCCCGGCGGACCGCAAGGCCCACGACCTGACCAAGGGGGAGCGGCGGCGTATGCTAGAGACGATGAAGCAGTTCTCCATTCCGGTGCGGGGTCCCCGGCCCATCGAGGATGCCATCGTCACCGCCGGCGGCGTGAAGACCGGCGAGGTGGACCCCAGGACCATGGCATCGAAGAAGGTGGCTGGGCTGTACTTCGCCGGGGAGCTGCTGGATGTGGATGCCTACACCGGCGGATTTAACCTGCAGATCGCCTGGGCCACCGGCCGCGCCGCCGGAGAGGGCGCGGTGGACGGTGTGCGCGGGGCGTGAAAAGAAACGTGGGAGCGAGATAATGATGGAACAGAAGACATACCGCAGCGTGGCCATCGACGGCCCCGCCGGGGCGGGAAAGAGCACCCTGGCCCGCCGGGCGGCCAAGGAGCTGGGCTTTCTCTATGTAGACACCGGCGCGATCTACCGCACCGTGGCGCTGAAGGCCCTGCGGAGCGGGGCGGACCCCGCCGACCCGGCCCAGGTGGCTCCGCTTCTGAAGGAGCTGAACGCCAGGCTGGAGTACGGCCCCGACGGCGCGCAGCGGATGATTTTAGACGGGGAGGACGTGTCCCAGGCGATCCGGGAGCACCAGGTGTCCGGCGCGGCCTCTCAGGTGGCCGCCATCCCGGCGGTGCGGGAGTTCCTGCTGGACTTTCAGCGCCGGCAGGCCCGGGAGCACAACGTGATCATGGACGGCCGGGACATCGGCACCGTGGTGCTGCCCCAGGCGGACGTGAAGATCTTCCTCACCGCCGCGCCGGAGGCCCGGGCCCACCGCCGCTGGCTGGAGCTGGTCCAGCGGGGCCAGCAGGCCGATGAGCAGGCCATTCTGGCGGACGTGATCCGCCGGGACGAGCAGGACTGCCGCCGGGCCATCGCCCCCCTGCGCCAGGCGGAGGACGCCCTGCGGCTGGATACCACGGAGCTGAATTTTGAGGAGAGCCTCCAGGCACTGCTCTCCCTGGTAAAGGAGCGGATGGCCCGGTGAGCACGGAACAGACCAGTCTGGAAAAAAATCAGGAGGACCGTAGTCGGGATGCCTGGTTTCACTTCTTATATACCCTCATCTGGCCCTTCTTCAACCTGATCCGCCCCCTGCGGGTCGTTGGGCGGGAGAATATCCCGGAGGGTCCGGCGGTCATTTGCCCCAACCACACTACCATCGGGGACCCCTTTTATGTGGTGTACGCCTTCGGGCGGCACTACCCCGTGCGGGCCATGGCGAAGATTCAGATCCTGCGGGTGCCGGTGATCGGCTGGCTTTTGTCCAAGGCCGGGGTGTTCGGCGTGGACCGGGGCCATGCGGATATGAAGGCGGTGAAGACCGCGCTGAAATTCCTGAAGGACGGCAACAAGCTGCTGCTGTTCCCCGAGGGGACCCGGGTTCGGGAGGGGGAGGATGTGGCGGCCAAAACCGGCGCGGCCATGTTCGCTACCCGCACCGGGGTGCCGCTGATGCCCATTTATATTCAGAAGAAAAAGCGGCTGTTTGCCCGGAACGTGGTGGTCATCGGCCAGCCCTATCAGCCCCAATACGCCGGGCGGAAGCCCACGCCGGACGAGCTGGACGCCATCACCACCCAGCTGATGGACAAGATCCATGCCCTGGGGGAGGGACAGTCGTGAAGCCCATTCTGGCAAACTCTGCCGGCTTCTGCTACGGCGTCCGCCGGGCGGTGGAGCTGGCCCAGGCCGAGGCAGAGGCGGGGACCCCCTGCGTTATGCTGGGCTCCATCATCCACAACAAGGATGTGATCCGCCAGCTGGAGGCCAAGGGCGTCCGGGCCGTGGACCGGCCGGAGGACGTGCCCGAGGGGTGCAGCGTGATCATCCGCTCCCACGGTGAGAGCCGGGCGGTGCATGAGCAGCTGGCCCGGCGGAACGTCCGGGTGCTGGACGCGACCTGCCCCAATGTGACCCACATCCACCAGATCGTCTCCCAGGCCGAGGACAAGGGACGGCAGCCCGTCGTCGTGGGCACGCCGGACCACCCGGAGGTGCTGGCCATCGCGGGCTGGTGCCGCCGCCCGGTGGTGGTCTCCGGGGCGGAGGAACTGGAAAAATGGCTGAAAGAACAGCCGGAACGGCGGGGTTTTCCCCTAACTTTTGTTTCTCAGACAACATCCACAAAGAAAATTTGGGATGACTGCGTGAAAAAAGCGAAAAAAGAGTGTACAAACGCAGAATTTTTTGATACAATATGTGGAGCGACGTCCAAACGCCAGGAGGAGGCCCGCCAGCTGGCCCAGAAATGCGGCATGATGGTGGTAGTCGGCGACTGCAAAAGCTCCAACACGAAGCGCCTTGCAGAAATTTGCAGGGAGTATTGTCCGGATGTCCGCTTGATCGAGCGGGCGTCTGACCTGGAGCTGAGCCACGTGCCCCAGGCGGAAATGGTCGGCATCACGGCGGGCGCATCCACGCCCGCGTGGATTATAAAGGAGGTCTATGACAAAATGAGCGACGAAACTATGGAGATCGAAAAGTCCTTTGCGGAGCTGCTGGAGGAATCGATCAAGACTTTAAATACGGGGGATAAGGTTACTGGCACGGTAGTAGCAATTACGCCGACTGAGATCCAGGTCGAGCTGGGCATCAAGTATCCCGGTTACATTCCCCTGTCTGAGCTGAGCGATGATCCCACCGTCAAGCCAGAGGACGTGGTGAAGGTGGGCGACGAGATCGAGACCTATGTTATGCTGGTCAGCGATCGCGACTGCCTGGTCAAGCTGTCCAAGAAGCGCCTTGACATGGTCAAGGGCTGGGAGGAGATCGAGGCTGCCAAGGATAACGAGACCGTTATGGAAGGTGTCGTGACCGAGGACAACAAGGGCGGCGTGGTCGTTTCCGTGAAGGGTGTTCGGGTGTTCGTTCCCGCTTCCCAGACCGGTCTGCCCCGCGAGACTCCCATGAGCGAGCTGCTGAAGAAGAAGGTTCGCCTGATCATCACCGAGGTCAACCGCGCCCGTCACCGTGTGGTGGGCTCCATCAGCAAGGTCACCCGCGCTGAGCGCGCTGCCGCTGCGGAGAAGGTCTGGGCTGAGATCGAGGAAGGCAAGCACTACACCGGCACCGTGAAGTCCCTGACTTCTTACGGCGCGTTTGTTGACATCGGCGGCGTGGACGGCATGGTCCACATCTCCGAGCTGTCCTGGAGCCGCATCAAGCACCCCTCCGAGGTGGTCAAGGTGGGCGACACCGTGGACGTGTACGTCATTTCTGCCGACAAGGAGAAGAAGAAGATCTCCCTGGGCATGAAGGACCACAGCCAGGACCCCTGGACCGTGTTCACCACCACCTATCAGGTGGGCGACGTGGCCAACGTCCGCATCGTCAAGCTGATGACCTTTGGCGCCTTCGCTGAGGTCGTGCCCGGCGTGGACGGCCTGATCCACATCTCCCAGATCGCGGATCACCGCATCGACAAGCCCAGCGACGTTCTGGCCGAGGGCGATAAGGTCGACGTGAAGATCACGGACATCGACATGGAGAACAAGAAGATCTCCCTGTCCATCCGCGCTCTGCTGGAGGAGAACGGCGCTGAGGACGAGCCTCAGGACTAATTCTCCCCAAAAACGCACTTCCCGCGCCCGACCGGGTACCCGGTCGGGCGCTTTTTTGTACCTTTTTGGCCGAATTTTCCGGCTGTGACTTGCGCGAACGGACTGAAATTGCTATAATATAACAGAATGAAAGCGCAGAACCCAACGCGATTCGGCAGACGACGGCCCAAACCGCAGCGCGGTACAATCGGAAACGGAGGTGCAAGGTGTTTCAAATCGGGGATAAGGTCGTTCATCCTATGCATGGGGCTGGAATCATCGACAGCGTTGTACAGCAGAAGGTCGGCGGAGCCGTCCGGGACTACTTCGTCCTCAAGCTGCCCAAGCGGTCGATGGTGGTGATGGTCCCCAAGGAAAATTGCAAGGCGGTGGGCCTTCGGCCTGTGATCGACAGCGCGGCTGCCGACCGGGTGCTGGCGGCCATTCCGGGGATTCAGGTAGAGATGACCCGGAACTGGAACCACCGCTATCGGGAAAATCTGGAGCGGCTGAAAAGCGGCGATCTGCTGGAGGTGGCCTGGGTCATCAAGGGCCTGACCCTCCGGGACCAGAGCCGGGGACTGTCCACCGGCGAGCGGAAAATGCTGCTGACGGCCAAGGAAATCCTGCTTTCGGAGCTGGTTCTGTCCAAAAGTGTGAGCTATGAGGCGGCGGAGCTGGCGCTGGACACCGCTCTGGCCTGACTGCCGCCGAGAAGGGAGCCTTGCAGCCCCCTTCTTTTTATGCTGACTGCCCCGTTCCCGCCGCAGAGGGCGGGAGCTGACAAGAAAAGGAGGTCCCCGCTGTGCCGGGATGGAGAAGGCTGTTTACAAAAAGACAAAAGGCGGAGCCAAGCTGTGCCGCCGTGATCGTGGCCGCCGGTTCCGCCCGGCGGATGGAGGGCATTGACAAAATTCTGACCCCACTGTCCGGCGTGCCGGTGCTGGCCCGGACGCTGGCGGTGTTTCAGGACTGCCCCCTGGTCCGGGAGATCGTGGTGGTCACCCGGGAGGACCTGCTGGGTCCGGTAGGGGACCTGCGCCAGACCTATGGGCTGGACAAGGTGACCAAGGTGATCGTGGGGGGCAAGGAGCGCATGGACTCCGTCCAGGCCGGGCTGGGGGAGGTGGACGCCTCCGCCGACCTCATTGCCATTCACGACGGGGCCCGCCCCCTGGTTACCCCGGAAATTTTAGCGGAGACCATCCACCGGGCCGCAGAGACCGGCGCAGCCGCCCCGGGCATTCCCGTGGTGGACACCCTGAAGCGGGTGGAGGGGGGCTGTGCCCTGGAGACCGTGGACCGGGACAGCCTGCGGGCCATCCAGACCCCGCAGATTTTTGAGGCGGGCCTGATTCGCGGGGCCCTGCAGAAGGCGCGGGAGGACAAGGCGCTCCTCACTGACGACTGTGCGGCGGTGGAGCGGCTGGGCATGAAGGTGTCCGTCACGGCGGGCAGCCGGGAAAATCTGAAAATCACCACCCCCTTCGACCTGCTCCTGGGCACAGCCATTCTGGCAGCCCGGGCGGCCCAGGGGGAGGAAGGAGACACAAAATGAAGCTGAGGATCGGACACGGCTATGATGTACACCGGCTGACCGAGGGCCGGGCTTTGATCCTGGGCGGCGTCGCCGTCCCCTATGAGAAGGGACTGCTGGGGCACTCCGACGCCGACGTGCTCACCCACGCGGTGATGGATGCCCTGCTGGGGGCCGCCGGACTGGGAGACATCGGCAGACACTTTCCGGACAGCGACCCCGCCTATGCCGGAGCGGACAGCATGAAGCTGCTGGACCATGTGATGGCCCTGCTCCGGGAGAAGGGCTGGCAGGTGGGGAATGCAGATGCCACCATCCTGGCGCAGAAGCCCAAGCTGGCCCCCTATATTCCGGAGATGCGGCGGCGGCTGGCCGCCGGGTTGGGGGTGCCGGAGGACCAGGTCAACGTGAAGGCCACCACAGAGGAGAAGCTGGGCTTTACCGGCTCCGGCGAGGGCATGGCCGCCCACGCGGTCTGCCTGCTGGAGCGCATCTGAGGCACAAGACGGTGGAGACTGACATAAGCTGACGTTGGAGGGAGAGGTTTTTCGCCTGCGTTCCGACAGACGGTCCGGAGGGGACCGTCTCAGGAAAGGAAGCTTGTCATGCTCTATTATCTTATCATCTGTCGTTCGCTGACCTACGCCCAGCGGACTGCGGCCGCCCTGGAGCGGGTGGGCATTCCGGCGCGCATTCTTCGCTCCCCCAAAAGTATTGCGGGGGAGGGGTGCAGCCACTCGGTCAAGGTCGCCCAGCGGGACCTGACGGAGGCGCTGCGGGTGCTCCGTCAGGCCGCATTGACGCCAAAGAGAATTTTCATCGCCACCGGGGACGGCAGCTATCAGGAGGTGGCCCTGTGATCTACCTGGACAGTGCCGCCACCACCCTGCAAAAGCCCCGCTCCGTGGCCCGGGCCGCCGCCTGGGCCGTGGATCATCTGGCCAGTCCGGGCCGGGGCGGATACCGGGCGGCCATGGCTGCCGCCGAGACGGTTTTTCAGTGCCGCCAGGAGGCGGCGGCGCTGTTCCGCGTGCCCACGCCGGAGCAGGTGGTCTTTACCATGAACGCCACCCACGGACTGAATCTGGCCCTGCACACCTGCGTGAAGCCGGGGAGCCGGGTGGTGATCTCCGGCTACGAGCACAATGCGGTGACCCGGCCGCTGCACGGGATGGAGAAGGTGGAGGTGGCCGTGGCCGCCGCGCCGCTGTTCGACCGGGCGGGGCTGCTGGCCGCCTTTCAAAGGGAACTGGACCGGGGGGCGGACGCGGTGGTCTGCACCCAGGTGTCCAACGTGTTTGGCATGATTTTGCCCATCCAGGAGCTGGCCGCCCTGTGCCGGAGCCGGGGGGTGCCGCTGATCGTGGACGCCTCCCAGGGGGCGGGGTGCCTGCCCCTGGATTTCACCGCCCTGGGCGCGGCCTTTGTGGCCATGCCGGGGCATAAGGGGCTGTACGGTCCCCAGGGGACGGGCCTGCTGCTGTGCGGCCCGGAGCAGCCCGACCCGCTGCTGGCGGGAGGTACGGGCAGCGCCTCCCTGAACCAGGCTATGCCCGCCTTTCTGCCCGACCGGCTGGAGCCGGGGACCCACAATCTGCCCGGGATCGCCGGTCTGCTGGCCGGACTGCGCTTTGTCCGGCAGCGGGGGACCGGGGCCATCCTGGCCCACGAGCGGCGCCTGATCCGTCAGGCCGGGCTGGAGCTGGGGGCACTGCCGGGCACGGAGGTGTTCCTCAGCGCGGACCCACTGGCCCAGGCCGGGGTGCTGTCCTTCCGGGTGCGGGGCTGGGACTGCGAGGAGCTGGCTGCCGCCCTGGGGGAGCGGGACGTGGCCCTGCGGGCCGGTCTGCACTGCGCCCCTCTGGCCCATCAGACGGCGGGGACGCTGGAGACCGGAACCCTGCGGCTCAGCGTGTCCGCCTTTACCCGGCCGGAGGAGATCAGCCGGTTTTCGCAGATTCTATCCGGGTTGGCGGCTTCCCGCTGACCGGAACACGCCGGGGGAGGG
>URTG01000067.1 GCA_900550705.1 uncultured Eubacteriales bacterium
CGAACCCTTTGGCCGGAGCGACTTTTCGACAGCTTTACCGGGACGAACAAGCCGTCCGCCCCGGTAAAATTAAGCTTCCGCTTTTTTCTTTTCCGAGAGATTCTTCTTATACAGGATGTTCAGACCCTTCAGCAGCAGGTCCTTTTCCAGCTTGATTTCCCGATGACACAGGGGGACGATGAACTGGGCCATGCCGCCGGTGGCGACTACGGTGGCCTTCGCGCCCAGCTCCTCCTCCAGGCGGTCCAGCATTCCGTCCATCATGGCGGCGGTGCCGTACATGATGCCGCTCCGCATACAGTCGATGGTGTTCTTTCCGATGACCTTTTTGGGCCGGTCCAGACGAATGCCGGGCAGCTGGGCGGTGCGGGAGGTGAGGGCGTCCAGAGAGATGCGGACGCCGGGGATGATGCAGCCGCCCAGATAGCTGTTCCCATCGCCCACTACCTCCAGGGTGGTGGCGGTGCCCATGTCCATCAGGATGAGGGGGGGCTTATACTCCGCCAGGGCGGCCACGGCCACCACGATCCGGTCGCTGCCCACCTGAGAGGGGGTGTCCATCTGGATGTTCAGCCCTGTCTTGATGCCGGGGCCCACCACCATGGGGGCCTTGCCGATGACCTTGATCACGCCGGTGCGGACCGAGTTGAACACCGGGGGCACCACCGAGGAGATGATGCAGCCCTCAATGTCGCTGGGCTTGACGTCGAACAGGGAGAGGATGTTTTTGATCTCTACGCCGTATTGGTCCGACGTTTTGATGTGGTCGGTGGCGATCCGGGCCTCAAAGGCGATCTGGTCGTCTTTGATTCCGCCGATCACGATGTTGGTGTTGCCAATGTCAATGGCAAGGAGCATAAGCCTTCACCTCGGGGGGATGTAGAATGAGTTATTTCGCAGTGTCCACGGCGCTCTGGCCCATGGGCAGCCGGGCTACCACCTGGATCAGCACCTTGCCGATGGCGGTGACCAGCACCAGGGCGGCGACGGCCTCCATAATGCTGGAGCCGGTGATCACCGCCATGACCAGGCCGAACACGGCCTCAATGCCCACGCCCATGGCCTTGGCGTACTCGGGCCGCAGCAGAAAATAGATGCTGCCCATGACGCACACGGTGTTGGTCCAGGCGCCGATAAAGCCCACGATGGGCAGGGCGGCCAGGTCGGGCAGGTTCAGCTTCTTCAGTCCGATCCACAGCCAGCCGGACACCAGACCGATCATGGCACGGCAGCCCACAGCGACCCACAGGGCCTTCAGCGCGCCGGCCAGAGAGGTGCTCAGGAAGGGGGAGAAGGCGAAGGACAGCAGCGCCGGAGCGATGGTGTTGTTGATCATGGAGCAGATACCGAACACACAGCCCAGAATGGTGCCCGCCATGGGACCCAGCAGGATCGCGCCCAGGATCACCGGGATGTGGGTGGTGGTGGCCTTGATGATGGGCAGCTGGATCATGCCCAGGGGGGTGTTTGCCAACAGGACCACAACGGCGGCCATCATGGCAACGCCCACCATCCAGTGGGTGTCGTGCTTGCGAGTTTTCATATTCGATTACCTCCTGCTGCCGCTCCTCTCTTACGGAGGATGCAGCGCATTATTTTTGTCAAACTGCCTTCCGCATTTTGACCGACTTATTATACAGGAAGAAATCGGAATGTGCAATGCCGAATTTTGCAGTGCTTCTGCGCTATCGTCCCTTCCCGGGGGTTTACAGAAGGAGCGGAAGTTTGTATAATAAACAACAAGAATCGTGCCGTTGCGGCAAAGCGGCAAACAGGAAGGAATACGGATATGTTAAAGGGAAAGACCGTTGTATTAGGGATCACCGGAGGCATCGCCGCCTATAAGGCCGCGTATCTGGCCTCCGCACTGGTCAAGCTCCGTGCCTCGGTGGAGGTCATTATGACGGAGCACGCCACCAAGTTTATCGCCCCCCTGACCTTTGAGCAGCTCACCGGGCACCGCACCATGGTCGATACCTTCGACCGGAATTTCAGCCATCAGGTGGAGCACATCGCCCTGGCGGACCGGGCGGACCTGGTGATGGTGGCCCCGGCCACGGCCAACGTGTGCGCCAAGCTGGCCCACGGCCTGGCGGATGATATGCTCACCACCACCATTCTGGCCTGCACCTGCCCCAAGCTCATCGCCCCGGCCATGAATACCAAAATGTTTGAAAACCCGGTGACCCAGGACAATCTGGACACGCTCCGGCGCTATGGCTGGACGGTCATCGCCCCGGCCTCCGGCCGCCTGGCCTGCGGCGCGGTGGGGGCGGGCAAGCTGCCCGAGCCCCAGGAGCTGCTGCAATATATCCTGAAGGAGATCGCCCTGCCCCATGACCTGGCGGGGAAGAAGGTGCTGGTCACCGCCGGCCCCACCCAGGAGGCCCTGGACCCGGTGCGCTACCTGACCAACCACTCCACCGGAAAGATGGGCTACGCCCTGGCCAAGATGGCCATGCTCCGGGGGGCGGAGGTCACGCTCGTCTCCGGCCCCACCGCCCTGGAGCCGCCGCCCTTTGTGAACGTGGTGAGCATCCGCTCCGCCCAGGAGATGTTCGACGCCGTGGCCGCCCACAGCCAGGCCAGCGACCTTATCTTCAAGGCCGCTGCCGTGGCCGACTACACCCCGGCGGATTACAGCGACGACAAGATGAAAAAAAAGGACGGCGACCTGGCCATCCCCCTGAAGCGCACCCAGGATATCCTGAAGTATCTGGGGGAGCACCGCCGCCCCGGCCAGGTGATCTGCGGCTTTTCCATGGAGACCCGGGACATGGTGGCAAACAGCCGGGCCAAGCTGGAGAAAAAGAAGGTAGACATGATCTGCGCCAACAATCTGAAGGTGGCGGGCGCCGGCTTCGGCGTGGACACCAACATCCTTACCGTCATTACCAAGGACAAGACCGAGGAGCTGCCCCTGCTGTCCAAGGAGGAGGCATCCCTCCGTATTCTGGACCTGGCGCTGGAGCAGAACGGCCGCTGAGCGGGGGGAGACTGCCATGGGAAGAAAAAAGAAGGCCGATGTGCTGGCCATCATCGAGGAGCTGAAACGGCTGTATCCGGAGGGGATCTGTTCCCTGGACTACGAAAAGCCCTATGAGCTGCTGTTTTCCGTCCGCCTGGCCGCCCAGTGTACCGACGAGCGGGTGAACAAGGTCACCCCGGCCCTGTTTGCCCGGTTCCCCACCCTGGAGGCCCTGGCGGCGGCGGAGATCGGCCAGGTGGAGGAGCTGGTCCGCTCCACCGGCTTCTTCCGGGCCAAGGCCCGGGACATTGTACTCTCCGCCCAGATGCTCCTGCGGGACTACGGCGGCAGGGTGCCGGATACCATGGAGGACCTGCTCCGTCTGCCCGGCGTGGGGCGGAAGACGGCCAACCTCATCCTGGGGGACGTCTACCACGTCCCCGGTGTGGTGGTGGCAGACACCCACTGCATCCGCATTGCCGGTCTGCTGGGTCTGACCGACGGCACCAAGGACCCGGCCAAGGTGGAGACCCAGCTCCGGGCGATTTTGCCCCCGGAGGAGTCCAACGACTTCTGCCACCGCATGGTCCTCCACGGCCGGGCGGTGTGCATCGCCCGGCGGCCCCAGTGCGGCGGATGCACCCTGCGCCCCTGGTGCGACTACTTTACGAAAAACGGATGATTTTCCGGCCGCTGAGTCTCCTCGGCGGGCCTCAGCTTGTCGAAGAAGCGGCGAAGCCACTTTTTCGACAAGCTGGGCTTGGACTGTTTTCCCTCCCCGCCGCATAGGAATGGGGGAGAGGTGATGGTTATGGAACGGGAGCGCGAACGCCCCAGCCTCATGGAGAAGACGGCGGAGCTGCTGGACCTTCCGGCAGACATTCTGGCGGGAGTGCCCCGGCTGGAGCTGGTGGGGGACGGGGAGCTGCGGCTGGAGAATCACCAGGGGATTCTGGCCTATGGCCGGGAGGAAATTCATATCAGCGGCGGCCGCTTTCTCATTCAGATCCGCGGGGAGGGCCTGGAGCTGCGGGCCATGACCGGCTTGGAGCTGCTGATCACCGGGACCATCCGGCAGATCAGCCTGGTCTAGGAGGACGGCATGAAGCGGCTGTTCAACTTTCTCCGGGGCATGGCCACGGTGGTGGCGTCCGGGCCCTTTCCGGAGCGGTTTCTCAACCTGTGCGCCCAGGAGCGCATCGACTTCTGGGCCGTGGCCTGGCTGGACGGACACACCCTGCGCCTCACCCTCCGGGCGCAGACCCTGACCCGGGCGGAGGAGCTGGCCCGCCGGGCGGGCTGCGCGTTCCGGGTGGAGGGGCGGCAGGGGCTGGCCGTGCAGCTGAGCCGGTTCCGGCGGCGATACGGCTTTCTGGCGGGGCTGAGCCTGTCTCTGTGTGCGGTGGCGGTGCTGTCTCAATTTGTGCTGACCATCCAGGTGACTGGGAATGAGCGGGTGTCCACGGCGGTGATCCGGAACCAGCTGCGGCAGCTGGGGGTGCGCCCCGGGGTGTACGGCCCCGGCCTGGACCGGAAGCAGCTGGCCCAGCAGGCCCTGCTGGGGCTGGAGGACCTGGCGTGGATGGGACTCAACCTCCACGGCACCCGGTTGGAGGTCATCGTGCGGGAGACCATCGAGCCACCGGAGGGCATTGACGAGACAGGCTACTTCGACGTGGTGGCCGAGGCCGACGGCGTGGTGACCCATGTGGAGGCGGAGCTGGGGGACGCCGCCGTCCGGGAGGGGGACACGGTGGCGGCGGGCGACGTGCTGATCTCCGGCCTGGTGACCATGGCCCCGCCGCCGTACAGCGACGCGCCCACCCTCTATTACGAGACCCACGCCCGGGGGCGGATCTGGGCCAGGACCTGGCGCACCCTGGAGAGCGTCACCCCCTTGACGGTCCAGGAAAAGGTCTCCACCGGGGCGGAGAGGACGACATGGTATCTGGAGCTTTTGGGGCGGCCCTTCAAAATTTTTGGAAAGAGTAGCATTTCCCCTGCATTGTGTGATAAAATGGTCACAAGAATGGATGGGGACCCCTTCCCGGCGGCACTGCTCCGGGAGACCCGGCGGGCCTATACCCTCCGGCCTGCGGAGGTGGACCTGTCCGCCGCCCAGAAGCTGCTGGAGGAGCAGCTGCGCCTGCGCCTGGAGCAGTACATCGGCAGCGACGGCCAGGTAGAGACCACCCGCTATACCGCCCGGGTGGAGAACGGCCTGCTGCGCGTGACCCTGCTGGCCCAGTGCCGGGAGGAGATCGGCCGGGAGGTCCCCGGCACCCCCCGGCCCGAGACGGCCGGGGCGGAGAATCCGTAACACACAGGAGAACAGAAGTTATGACAGAGCAAAGCATTAGTTTAGAACGTCTGGAGGAGACCATCAGCCTGTTCGGCTCCTTCGACGAGAACATTCGCCTCATCGAGCACGAGCTGGGGGTGGCGGTGGTCAGCCGCGACTCCGCCCTGAAGGTGTCCGGCGAGGACCCGGAGGCCGTGATGCTGGCCGTCCGGGTGATCGATGATCTGATGAGCCTGGCCGCCCGGGGGGAGGCCATCCACGAGCAGAACGTGCGCTATGTGATCCAGCTGGTCCGGGAGGGCAAGGAGAACCAGATCCAGCAGCTGGCCGGCGACGTGCTGTGCATCACCGCCAAGGGCAAGCCCATCAAGGCCAAGACCCTGGGCCAGAAGAAGTATGTAGAGGCCATCCGGGACCATGTGGTCACCCTGGGCATCGGCCCCGCCGGTACGGGCAAGACCTATCTGGCGGTGGCGGCGGCGGTGGCCGCCTTCCGGGCCAAGGAGGTCAACCGCATTATCCTCACCCGGCCCGCCGTGGAGGCGGGGGAGCGGCTGGGCTTTCTGCCCGGCGACCTGCAATCCAAGGTAGACCCCTATCTCCGCCCCCTGTACGACGCCCTGTTTGAAATGCTGGGACCCGAGACCTATCAGAAGTATCTGGAGCGGGGGAACATCGAGGTCGCCCCCCTGGCCTATATGCGCGGCCGGACGCTGGACGACTCCTTCATCATCCTGGACGAGGCCCAGAACACCAGCCGGGAGCAGATGAAGATGTTCCTCACCCGCCTGGGCTTCGGCTCCAAGATCGTCATCACCGGCGACATCACCCAGATCGACCTGCCCGGGGACAAGGTCTCCGGCCTGCGGGAGGCCATGCGGGTGCTGAAGGGCGTGGACGACATCGCCATTCTGCGTCTTACCGAGTCGGACGTGGTCCGGCACGCCCTGGTGCAGAAGATCATCAAGGCCTATGAGGTGGACGAGGAGAAGCGGAATCCCCAGAAGCGGGACAAGAAAAACTGAGCGAATTGCTAGGAGTATACCAGTATGGATCAAGAGAAAAAACGATTTATTTCCTATATCTGTCCCCATTGCCGCCAGTCGGTGATCGTGGAGCGGGACCTGTTTTCCCTGGCGGCGTCCAAGGCGCACATTCAGTGCCCCTGCGGCAAGTCGGAGCTGACCATTGAATTTCTGCCCAACCGGGTGCAGATGTCGGTGCCCTGCCTGTTCTGCGGGCAGGAGCACGCGGTGTCCTGCCCCTCCCACGCCTTTATCCGGGAGCGGGCCCTGGCCTTTTCCTGCTCCGCCTCCGGCCTGGACTGCTGCTATGTGGGGGAGGAGGGTCCCGTCTATGCCGCCACCGCCCGCCTGGAGCGGGCCATCGACAAGCTGGGGGAGAACCCCCCCGACCACCCCCAGGAGCGGAGGGCCTTTCTGGACCCCATCGTCATGGAGGAGGTCCTGTCCGAGGTGAAGGACATCGCCGCCCGGGGCGGCATCTCCTGCGCCTGCGGCAGCAAGAGCTGGACCTTCCGGGTGAATTACAGCTCCATCGACCTTTTGTGCAAGGACTGCGGGGCGGAGATGCGGATTCCCGCCGCCACCGCCGACGACATTGAGGACATCTGCTGCAAAACGAATCTGCTTATCCGGGGCAAACGCCCGGAGCAGTGAGAAAAGAGGGGCAATACCATGGCACTTTCCTTTAAGCATCGGGTCCTGATCGACTCCCGGGACGTGGACGGCAACGGCTACTGCCGGGCCTCCGCGCTGCTGGGGCACTTGCAGGAGGCCGCCACCCAGGCGGCCCAGCAGGGGGGCTTCAGCCGGGAGTTTCTGCTGGACCGCTACCACGCCTTCTGGATGCTCAGCCGGATGTGGTTCCGGCTGGACCGCCCCCTGGAGTGGGACGAGGAGCTGACCATCCACACCTGGCACCGGGGGGGCAAAAGCGCCCTGATGTACCGGGACTACGACCTGAGCGTCCGGGGCGAAAACGTGGGCGAGGGGGTCTCCGCCTGGGTGCTGGCCGACCAGAACAGCCGCCGGCTTCTGCGCCTGGGCAACATCGAGGAGCTGGCCAACACCAGCGGCGGGGCGCTGTGCAAGAGCGTGACCCTGGCCAAGCTCCGCCACCCGGAGGAGCTGCACACCGTGGAGCGCCGCCGGATGCGGTACAGCGACACAGACATCAACGGCCATGTGAACAACACCCGCTACGCCGACTTTGCCTGCGACGCCCTGGAGATGGACAAGCTGTCCCCCGACCTGTTCCTCAACGCCATGCAGATCGGCTACCTGGCCGAGTGCCGCCCGGGGGAGGAGCTGCTCCTTCAGCTGGGGGAGCAGGGAAACGGCCGCTATGTCCGGGGAATCGACGACGGCGGCAAATCTCGCTTTGAGGCCGCGCTATTTTTTGGCAAAGTGCTTCCTTGACAGATCGCCCAATGGGGGATAAAATAAATCTAATATCCACTCACAAAAGAACACGGAACTGACCCCGGAACGCTTTGGGGCCGGTGGAAAAGGAGTTGTAGAAACGTATGGTCAATCAGGACGCCTCCCAGAAGTTCGTCAAGCAGGGCCTCACCTTTGACGACGTGCTGTTGATCCCCGCCGCCAGCGATGTGCTGCCCGCGGACATCGACCTGCACACCCGCCTGACCCGCAAGGTCCACCTGAACATTCCTCTGATCAGCGCCGCCATGGATACCGTCACCGAGTATCGCATGGCCATCGCCATCGCCCGCGAGGGCGGCATCGGCATCATCCACAAGAACATGAGCATCAGCCAGCAGGCAGAGCAGGTGGACATGGTCAAGCGCAGCGAGAACGGTGTCATTACCAACCCCTTCTGGCTGGGTCCCGGCCACACGCTGGCCGAGGCGGACGAGCTGATGGCCAAGTACCGCATTTCCGGCGTGCCTATCTGTGACAACGGCAAGCTCATCGGCATCATCACCAACCGCGACATGAAGTTCGAGACCGACATGAACCAGCTCATCGACAACGTGATGACCAAGGACCACCTGGTCACCGCCCCCGAGGGCACCACCCTGGCCGAGGCCCGTGAGATCCTCCGCCGGCACAAGATCGAGAAGCTGCCCATCGTGGACGAGAGCTTCCGCCTGAAGGGCCTTATCACCATCAAGGACATCGAGAAGGCCGCCGTGTACCCCAACTCCGCCCGAGACGAGAAGGGCCGTCTGCTGGTGGGCGCGGCTATCGGCGTCACCGCCGACGTGCTGGACCGTGTGGCCGCCCTGGTAGAGGCCGGTGCCGACGTGCTGGCCCTGGACTCCGCCCACGGCCACTCCCAGAACATCCTGAACTGCGTCAAGCGCATTAAGGCGCTGTACCCCGACGTGCAGATCATTGCCGGCAACGTGGCCACCGCCGAGGGCACCCGCGCCCTCATCGAGGCGGGCGCCGACTGCGTGAAGATCGGCATCGGCCCCGGTTCCATCTGCACCACCCGCGTGGTGGCCGGTATCGGCGTACCCCAGATCACCGCCGTGTACGATGCCGCCCG